>JAGACP010000093.1 GCA_017614055.1 Erysipelotrichaceae bacterium
AAAGACAAGGTCAAGGTCGATGTGGAGAATGCGTCTGCAGATCCAAGCGGCTGCACGACCATCGTCAACGGTTTCCTTTCAAGCGGTGTCGATCTGATCATGGCAAACGCCACTCCGGCTCTTATAGCCGCTACATCGGCCACTTCGGAAGTTCCTATTCTTGGTACAAGCGTTACGGACTATGCATCCGCTCTTGAGATCGACGGTTTGGACGTTACTGCCGGAACTGGAAGAAATGTTTCCGGAACATGTGACCTGGCACCTCTTGATCAGCAGGCAGCCGTCATCAGAGAACTATTCCCTGATGCATCGACCGTAGGCATCATATTCTGTTCGGCAGAATCAAACAGTGCTTATCAGGTCAGAGTCATTTCCGAAGAGCTCGTTAAGCTGGGATTCGATGTGAAGGAATTCTCGTTCACCGACACCAATGATATCGCCAGCGTCACCCAGGCTGCGTGCGATGGCAGTGATGTCATCTTCATCCCTACGGACAATACCGCAGCAAATAACAAGGAAGCTATCGCCAACGTCGTACTACCTGCAGGCAAGCCTGTAGTTGCAGGCGAAGAGGGAATCGCCAAGGGCTGCGCCGTTGCGACGCTTTCGATCAGCTACTACGATCTGGGATTTGCGACGGGACTTCAGGCCGCAAAGATCCTCAAGGGAGAGGCTGATGTTTCGACCATGCCTATAGAGTACGCCACCCAGTTCACCAAGAAGTTCAACGAACAGATCTGCACCGAACTCGGCGTGACCGTTTCCGAAGAATACGAACCGTTATCTTTGGACTAGTATTGTGTTATGATGATTCAAGGCAAACAGGCGTTTGCCTTGAATGTTTGAGAGGATATTATGAATTTTCTTAATTCACTGATGAATGCTCTGCCGGGTGCTGTTGCACAGGGAATGCTGTGGGGGATAATGGCCATAGGCCTTTACATATCGTTCAGGATCATCAACGTATCCGACCTCACGGTAGACGGTTCCCTGGCTACAGGAGGCGCGACGTGTGTGATGCTGATAAGGGCGGGCGTGAATGTCTGGCTGGCGGTGCTCATAGCTGCGCTGGCGGGCATACTGACGGGCCTTGTAACGGGCCTTCTGCATACCAGGTGCGGGATCCCGGCCATACTGTCGGGTATACTGACCCAGCTGGCTCTTTATTCCATAAACCTGAGGATCATGGATTCCAAGGCCAACCAGCCGGTCAGCGTCGACAAATATGCGCTTGTCGTATCGCAGAGATATTCGCGCGAGATGTCGCTGAACAACCCTCTGATCGTCCTGACGATCATCACCGTGCTGCTGATAGCCATCCTTTACTGGTTCTTCGGTACCGAGAAGGGCAGTTCCATCCGCGCTACCGGTGCCAACATGAACATGGCCAGGGCTCAGGGCATCAATACCGAATCGAACATCAATCTCAGTCTGCTTATCTCAAACGGACTGGTGGCTTTTTCCGGCGCTCTGCTGGCTCAGTTCCAGGGTGCAGCCGATGTCTCGATGGGAAGAGGCGCGATCGTCATCGGCCTGGCGGCGATAATCATCGGTGAAGTACTGTTCTCGAAGATATTCATCAATTTCGCACTGAAGCTGTTCAGTGTGGTCATAGGATCGATAATATACTACATAGTCCTTCAGATGATACTTCTCATGGGTCTCAATACTAACGATCTCAAACTGTTCTCTGCTCTGATCGTGGCGATATTCCTGACCGTACCTTATCTGAGGGAGAAATACCTGGGCAGACCTGCTGCCGTAAAGGAGGAAGAATGATGCTTGAGATAAAGAACGTTAACAAGACCTTCTTCCCGGGAACGATAAACGAAAAGGTCGCATTGAGTGATCTGAATCTTTCGATAGAAGACGGAGAGTTCGTCACGGTCATCGGCGGCAACGGCGCAGGAAAATCGACGATGCTCAACATAATCGCCGGTTCGCTGATGGTCGACAGCGGTCAGATCATCATCGACGGCAAGGACGTCACCAGATGGCCTGAATACAGAAGGGCGGCCGTTCTGGGCAGAGTGTTCCAGGATCCGATGATGGGAACTGCTCCGACGATGCAGATAGACGAGAATCTGGCCATAGCGGCCAGAAGAGGCGAAGTCAGAGGCCTCAGGTGGGGCATAGACAGGGAAGAAAGGGAACGCTACAGGGAACTGCTCAAGGAATTCGAACTGGGTCTTGAAGACAGGCTTTCGGCCAAGGTAGGTCTTCTTTCGGGAGGACAGAGGCAGGCATTGACGCTTTTAATGGCGACCTTAAAGAAGCCGAAACTGCTGCTTCTTGACGAACATACCGCTGCGCTTGACCCCAAGACCGCGCAGAAGGTCCTTGATATAACGGACAAGATTATAGAGAAATCCGGATTGACTACTTTCATGGTCACACACAACATGAAAGACGCGATAAATCACGGAAACCGTCTTCTGATGCTCAATGACGGAAAGATAATACTGGACATCAAAGGCGAAGAGAAGAAGAAACTTACTGTCGAGAAACTTCTCAACAGGTTCGAAAAGGCATCGGGAGAAAGTTTCGACGACGATGCCACCATACTGGGCTGATCATGGCAAAGATAAACGGAAATATCAGACACGTATTCTTCGACGTGGATGGCGTACTGAGTGCGCCGTGCTACTTTGATGATGCAAGCGGAGAGTTCACGATCGGCTTTTCCGACGATGGATGGAGGAACTATCTTAACAACGAGGGCGTGTACGCATACAAGTACTGCAGTCCCGTGAAACAGATAAGCGATTTCATCACACAGCTCGACAGTCTGGGTGTCAACGCCTACGTGCTGTCGGTGGTGGAGAACGATGTTGAGGCAAGATCCAAGGATCTGTTCATCGACGAGAAGTATCCGGGCATGTTCAAGGACAGATTCTATGTCGAACATGAGGACGACAAGGCGAGATTCATGGTGGAGTTCGCCGTCAGCAGAGGCATCGATGCCGGTTCATGCATGCTGGTGGACGACACATATTCGATACTGACGCAGTGCAGGGCGCACGGACTGTGAGCCTGTCATCTGAGCAACATCCTGGCTGACAATATCACAAAATAATAAAAAGGGCTTGGCCCTTTTTATTCATTCGTATAGTTGTCGAAGTATCCCTGGACGTGTACGACCGGCGTTCCCTTGTCTCCCGAACCGCTGGTCAGGTCGCAGAGCGAACCGATGAGGTCGGTGAGCTGTCTCGGGGTAGTTCCTTCGGACACCATCTTGCCGACGAGGTTGCCGTCTTTCTCTCTTATCGATGATTTGATGGCTTCCTTCAGCTGTTCACCGGTGAGGTCTTTGTATTCGTTGTCCGCAAGATATTTGATCTTGACTTCGTTAGGAGTTCCTTTGAGACCTGCTGTATAGAAAGGTGATACGACAGGGTCCGCAAGTTCCCAGATCTTTCCCTGGGGATCCTTGAAGGCTCCGTCTCCGTATACCATGACTTCCATGTGCTTGCCTGTTCTGAGCAGCAGTCTTTTCTGAATGTCGTCGACAAGGTCCTGCGCCTCGTTGGGGAAGAGTTTAACTTTGTCTTCGGTAGCTTTGTTGGAACCGAGGAGTCCGTACTTCTCGTTGTATCCCGAACCGTTGACCGGAGCGTTCATGATCTCGTCAAGCCCGTAGACATTGGCGCCCAGACCTTTGAGGATCCTCTTGGTCCTGGCTCTGGTATGGATGTCGCAGGCAAGGACGTTGTTCGTATAGTTGAGGATCGTCTTTGCCTGGTTGGCGAAGATGATCTCGCACTGGCAT
>JAGACP010000094.1 GCA_017614055.1 Erysipelotrichaceae bacterium
CCATAAAGGATACCTATGACCTGATGAAGAAATATAACAACAGGGCGGTCATGCACTGCTACTCCGACAGCGCGGAGATGGCAAGGGAATTCGTCAAGCTGGGCTGCTTCATTTCCATCAGCGGCACGGTCACCTGGAAGAACGCGAAGGAACCGCTCAGAGTCATACACGAGGTCCCGCTGGACAGACTGCTCATCGAGACGGACTGTCCTTATCTGACCCCGGCACCCAACAGAGGAAAAAGGAACGAACCCGCCAATGTCGTATATGTTGGAAAGAAGATCTGCGAAGAGCTCGGACTGGACGAGGAACTGTTCAAAAATCAATTAAACGACAATTATCACCGTTTATTTGGGTTATAATAGAAAGGTACAGGAGTAATAGATATGGAATACGTGATATATGCATTGATGCTTGTGCTGCTTGTATATGTTGTCTACCGCAACTATGTGCTGATCAAGGCTTACCGCAGCAACAAGGAATATATAGGGTGTTACCAGGCGCTGCTCAAGGGCGAGCAGGATATCCATGAAAGGATAGACAGCTACATCGAGGCGCAGAAGTCCGAGGAAGGCAAGAACAAGGGAAGACTTCTCAAGCTCTATTGCGAACTGAAGGAAGACAAGGACTATGCGGAGAATCTGGAGAAGCTGGATCTCAACAGTATCTTCTACAGCAACGGCAAGATCTCGAAGACCAAGCTCAACTTCAACAGCGACGTCTTCGTATGGCTGTTCCTGTGCCTGGGCATCGCCAGAAAGAACTCCAAGTTCGACGTGCTGAACAAGCTTGCGGAGAAGATCGACGGTCTGAACATGGACAGCCGTCTGGAGATCAACGAGGCCAGGGCCATATACAATGCCCTGAGCGAGAACGACATCAGCGGCGTCGATTTCCTCAACGACATCCTCGAAGGAAACTACATCGACTATGAATACGACAAGAACCTGATCGGCCTGTACAAGCGCTTTGCGGCATGCACGCTGGCATATTCGGGCGAACCGATCGAGGACTACTTCAGGGAAGACATCCGCGGTTTCGCGTCCACGCTGGTCGGACAGAGCTACATGAAGAATCTGGAGATCTACGAGAAGTATCCTCCGGTAGTATTGGAGAACGCCGAAGAAAACAAAGGATGAAACTGATCGTCGGTCTAGGAAATCCAGGAAAAGAATACAGCAAAACCCGTCATAACGTGGGTTTTTTGCTCATTGACAGACTGTGCGAGAAACTGGGGGTCGAACTGGACAAAAACAAGTGCCGTGCAAACTACGGCATCTACTTCCGCAACGGGGAGAAGATCATCCTGGCCAAGCCCCAGACCTACATGAACCTGTCCGGACAGGCCGTTAAGAGTCTTATGAAGTTCTACGACATAGACCTTGAAGACGTAATCATCGTCCATGACGACCTGGATCTTCCCGTAGGCAAGCTGCGTCTGCGCATGAAGGGATCATCCGGCGGACAGAAGGGCATGGGAAGCATCATCGATCTGCTTCACAGTTCCAACATAAACCGCATCAGGATCGGCATATCGAACAATAAGCTCATGGACACCAAGGACTACGTCCTGAGCAAGTTTACCAAGGAAGAGAAGAAACTCATAGACGAAGCCGTAGACAAGGCTGCGGATGCGATCATCTATTCCTTCGACCATGACTTCGACGAAGTCATGTCCAAATACAACTGATGAAGAATCTGGCACTTTTAGACAGGATAGAAAACACACTGAATGATGAGAATCATTCATTTTTAACTTACAGCTCTCTTGTCGAGGAAGCGCTCAAGCTTGCCGAGAGGGCCAGGGAATCGGACAGACCGATAATAGTCATAAAAGAAAACAACTACCTCGTAAACAGACTCAAGGACATCCTGCAGTCTTATTTCGAAGAATACGAGATAGTGTCGTATCTTCCCGAAGAATCGATGAGAGCCGAGGAGATCGCCTCGTCTTTCGAAAACAGAGCGAGCAGGCTCAACAGCCTCTACAGGATAATAACCGACGACAGGATAAAGATAGTACTGATCTCTCCATACGGATTCATAAGGCATCTTCCGTCAAAGGAAACGCTCTTAGACAAGATCATGAAGATCAGGAAAGACGATGTCATAGACAGAGAGGAACTGATCGAAAGACTGACGGAACTGGGATACGAGAAGACCAGCCATGTCGAGACGCCGATGAGCTACGCCTCGAGAGGATACATCGTCGATGTCTATTCCGTGAACCACGAAAGACCTGTCCGTATCGAATTCTTCGACAACGTCATCGATTCGATAAGATTCTTCGACAGCGTTACCCAGAGGACTGTCGAAAGTATCGACGAAGTGGAGATCTGTTTCGCCAAGGATGTCTTCTTCGATGAGCAGCAGAAACAGTATCTGAAAGACAACATCAAGACTCTGTCGGGACAGATGGAGCTTGAACTTGAATACATATACAACGACGTATACAGACAGTCGCAGTATTTCTATTACTCGTATTTCGACTGCAGCCATCTGAAGGATTACTTCAGTGACTTCTCTCTTTATCTTTCCGACAAGGAGAAGATCTCCAGCCATCTCAAACTGCTGACCGACGAGACGGTTGCCTACATCCAGGAGATGAACAGCGACGGCAAGCTGCCTCTGAAGTTCTATGTCTTCGCGGACTTCCACAACGAATGCGCGAAGCAGGACATCATCGAAGGAAGAGCCTTCGAAGCGATAAGCAAAATAAGCGAGATCGATCTTCCTTACGGAACCATCGACTATGTCATGAACGTCATCAGCAACGAGCAGTATCTCTACAAGATGATCTCCGTCAATGAAAACAAGATCGAGGAAGTCATCAATTCGCTCGTTAAGCTGAACATCCCTTACAGCATCTATACCGGTGAACTGAAGGAAGGCATAAACGTAACCTACGACAGCATCTACGGAGGCTTCAGGATCGATGATCTTGATTTCGCATTATATACCTCAAAAGAGATATACAAGCAGAGAGCCAGGATAGGAAGATATGCGGACAAGTTCGCCGAGGCCAGGACTCTAACCTCCTACGAAGAACTGAACAAGGGCGACTATGTCGTCCATGACCGCTACGGCATCGGCCAGTATGTGGCCATCGAGAAAAGGACCGTCAACGGCATCGACTGCGACTATCTCAAGATCATATACAAGGGCAACGACGAGCTTCTCGTACCGCTGTCGCAGTTTTCGCTTGTCAGGAAATATGTATCAAAGGAAGGCGTCGTTCCAAGGCTTCACAAGCTCGGTTCCAAGGAATGGACCGAGACCAAGCGCAAGGTCGAAGAGAACGTCAACGACCTGGCGGAAAGGCTCATTGAACTTTACAGCATCCGCGATACGAACATCGGTTTCGCTTTCTCGAAAGACTCGCCGATGCAGAAGGAATTCGAGGATACTTTCGACTATGAGCTTACCGATGACCAGGTGACTGCCATCGCCGAAGTCAAGGAAGAC
Organism: Erysipelotrichaceae bacterium; assembly: GCA_017614055.1. GTDB lineage: Bacteria > Bacillota_I > Bacilli_A > Erysipelotrichales > Erysipelotrichaceae > Colivicinus. The sequence continues at coordinate 3,466 of JAGACP010000094.1, forward strand.
ATGGAGAAGCCTAAGCCGATGGACAGGCTTTTGTGCGGCGATGTCGGCTTCGGAAAGACCGAGGTGGCGATAAGGGCCGCCTTCAAGGCGGTCAACGACGACAAGCAGGTCGCATACCTCTGTCCTACGACCGTTCTATCTTTCCAGCACTTCGATACCTTCAGGAAGAGATTCGAGAACTTCCCGGTAAGAGTTGAACTGCTGAACAGATACATACCGATGGACAGGCAAAAGCAGATACTCGACGATCTCAAGGAAGGAAAGATAGACATCCTGATCGGTACGCACAGGATACTGTCGAACGATATCACATATAAAGATCTGGGTCTGCTGATAATAGACGAGGAACAGCGTTTCGGAGTCGAACACAAGGAAAAGATCAAGCAGCTGAAGAATTCCATCGACGTGCTTTCACTGAGCGCAACTCCTATCCCGAGGACGCTGCAGATGTCCCTGATAGGCATCAGAGGTCTTTCGACCCTCGATACTCCTCCGCAGAACAGGTATCCCGTGCAGACCTATGTGGTCCACAAGAACGAGAATCTGATCCAGGAAGTCATCATGAGGGAACTTGAAAGAGACGGACAGGTCTTCTACCTTTTCAACAACGTCGATCTGATCTACAGCGTGGCGCACAAGATCCAGAACAAGATCCCTTATGCGAAAGTCGGCGTCGCCCACGGCAAAATGGACAGACAGGAGATCGAGGACATCATGTACAGGTTCTACGCCAACGAGATAAATGTCCTTATATGCACGACCATCATCGAGACGGGTCTGGACATCCCCAACGCCAATACGATAATCATCGAAGACGCGCAGAACTTCGGTCTGTCGCAGCTTTATCAGATAAAAGGCAGGGTGGGCAGATCCGACCGCGTGGCTTACGCCTATCTGATGATACCGGACAAGAAGAAACTCAACGAGGATTCCAGCAA
>JAGACP010000095.1 GCA_017614055.1 Erysipelotrichaceae bacterium
GCGATGACGGCTACCGAGACCATCACTTCCAATCCTTTGGTGCTCGGGGCAGATCCGCTGTGCACAAGGATCGAGAAGAAAGACAGGAAGGAACAGATCATGCCAAGCGGAATCGGCGAAGAAGATTTCGTACTGATCGTGCTTCCTTACGTCAGGACCGCAAGGCAGGGAGTAGAAAGACTGGGTTCTCTGCTTGAACAGTATGGAACATACGAATCCAACGGCATAGCCTTCTGCGACGGAAACGAGGCCTGGTGGCTTGAGACCATCGGAGGACATCACTGGATAGCCAGAAGGGTGAAGGACGAGGAGTATGTGATCATGCCCAACCAGTTCGGCATGGATTATTTCGATTTCAATGACGCCTATGGCGAAGCGAAGGAGTTCATGTGTTCGAAGGATCTGAAAGAGTTCGTGGAGAAGAATCATCTGGATCTCAATACGGATGGAACTTTCAATCCAAGATACGTCTTCGGCTCGCATTCGGACGGGGACCATGTATACAACACTCCGAGAGGATGGTACATGGGAAGATACTTCAATCCGAACACTTATAAATGGGACGGCGAAGGCGCAGATTTCAATCCCGAAAGCGACGACATCCCGTGGTCGATGGTGCCGGAGAAGAAGATAACGGTGGAAGATATAAAGTATATCCTCTCATCATACTACCAGGGAACAAGATACAATCCTTACCAGAAGTCCGACTATCCGGAGAAGGGAAAATATCGTCCTATCGGCGTAGCCAAGACGGGAGTCATGGCCGTGCTGCAGATAAGGGGATACATGCCTGATGAACTTAAGGGGATCGAGTGGATATGTTTCGGAGCCAACCCTTTCAACACGGTGGTTCCCGTATATGCGAATACCGAGAGAATGCCATCGTATCTCAGCGACGTGACGATGGACGTATCCACCGACAATCTCTACTGGGGCTCAAGGCTGCTTGGAGCACTGGCGGATCCGAACTTCAGCGACTGCATCCAGATGATCGAGAGATATCAGCTTGCCGTTCCATCAAAGGGCCACAATATTCTGAATGAATACGATGAGAAGATGATGAAGGAGAACAACTATGATCTCATCGGCGAGGCCAACGAAAAGATCTGTGAGATGGCGAAGAAGGAAACGCTGAAGACTCTGTACGAGGTACTGAAGAAGGCCAGCGAGAACATGAGATGCAACTACTCGCGTACGGACAACTGATAGTATCGCTTGCATTATATTCTCATAGTGGTAAATTATATATAAAGAAACGACGGTAGATAGGAGACAGGATATGTACGTTATGGAAATGAATGTATGTTGTTGCTGCTGTAATGAATGTGCCTGGACTGCTCCCTGCAGATCGTTTTGAGATTGTTTTGCTGATCTGAGAAGAAACTGAATCCAGGCTTTATATCCTGGATTTTATTTTATCGTCAGCAGAAAGAAAGAAGGAATGAAAAATGACAAACATCAGAAAATCTGGAATTGAACTTATAGGAAATACGCCGTTGCTGGAACTTGCGCATATCGAAAAGGAATTTAATCTTAAGGCTACCCTGCTGGGAAAGATGGAATATCTCAATGCCACGGGTTCAGTCAAGGACCGTATCGCGAAGGCGATGATCGAGGACGCCGAGGAAAGAGGCGTACTCAGGGAAGGTTCGACGATCATCGAACCGACGAGCGGAAATACGGGAATAGGCCTGGCGGCCGTCGGTACGGCCAAGGGCTACAGGGTGATCATCGTGATGCCCGAGACTTTCTCGATCGAAAGAAGGAAACTCATAAGGGCCTATGGAGCCGAGATAGTGCTCAGCGAAGGAAGCAAGGGAATGAAGGGAGCCATCGCAAAGGCCAATGAACTGGCTGAAGAGATACCGGGTTCATTCATCCCCGACCAGTTCGCCAATCCGGCCAACTGGAAGGCTCACTATGACACTACCGGTCCGGAGATCTGGAACGATACGGACGGGAATGTGGATATCCTTGTCGCCGGCGTCGGTACAGGCGGTACGATAACCGGAACGGGAAAGTATCTCAAGGAAAAGAAAGCGGACGTCAAGGTCGTGGCGGTGGAGCCTGACAGCTCTCCTGTGCTTTCGGGAGGACAGGCGGGACCTCACAAGATCCAGGGCATCGGCGCAGGTTTCGTGCCTGACGTGCTTGATACTTCCGTCTATGATGAGATAATCAGAGTGGTGAACGAGGATGCGCTGAAGACGGCTGCCCTGTTCGGAAAGAAGGAGGGACTGCTGGTGGGCATCTCTGCCGGAGCCGCTCTGTGGGCAGGCATCGAACTTGCGAAGAAAGAAGAGAACGCAGGAAAGAACATCGTCGTGATCCTTCCGGATTCGGGAGACAGATATCTTTCTACGGAAATGTTTGAAGGAGAGTAAACAATGGACAAGACCAGGATAATGAAGGAGATAGAGGGAAACTATGCGCAGTTCATCGATGCGGACAAGTTTCCTATCGACGAGGACAGGATCATAAGATGTCTCAAGAACATCAGGGCGCTGCTGTTCCCTGATTATTTTGCGCATGAGGACGGCCTTCTCGATCTGATCGTTGACGATCTCACGGCCGAGATAAAGAAGACCAACGTCGACTACGAGAAGATAGTCGGAGAGTTCGTCGAGAAGCTGCCGCGCATCCAGAATTTCATATACAAGGATGCGGAAGCCATATACAACGGCGACCCTTCGGCGAAGACCTATTCGGAGATCATCCAGTCGTTCCCGGGCTTCATCGCCATCCTGGCCTACCGCGTAGCCCACGAGCTTTATGATCTCAACGTTCCGATCATCCCGAGACTGATCGCCGAATATGCCCACGACAAGACGGGCATCGACATCAACCCGGGTGCACAGATCGGTGAATACTTCTGTATCGACCACGGAACGGGAATCGTCATCGGCGAGACCGCCGTTGTCGGCGATCATGTGAGACTTTACCACGGCGTCACTCTGGGAGTCAGGAACTTCAAGAAGGACGAGATGGGCAACCTGATGAAGGGAGGCAAGAGGCATCCCAACATCGGCAATCACGTCATCATCTATGCGAATGCTACAATATTAGGTGGAGATACCTACATCTCCGACAATTCGGTAATACCTACCGGTTCGCTGATAATCCAGAC
>JAGACP010000096.1 GCA_017614055.1 Erysipelotrichaceae bacterium
GATGTTTATGCCTCTCAACAGTGCTATGTATCTTTTCATATCATTGGTTTTTTCAGGATGACTATCCCCCCGCACCGTGATATTTTTCTGAAAACAAGATCGGGATAGATTTCCTTCATCCTGTCCGCTACGATATATATCTCCTCATCGTCCCATTCCTCACCGGCTTCTCCCTTGCATCTTTCAAGTTCATCAAGATTATCGAACGCCACATCGCCGATGATGATCGTTCCGTCTTCTTCGAGAAGATCTTTTAGTTCTTCGATCAGCGTGATCTTCTGCGCATCATCGAGATGATGGAGAGAATACGTAGCGATGATGAAATCGTATCTTCGTTCTTTAAGAGGCTCTGCGATCCCTTCAAGAAGATCTTTTTTGTACAGATGGGCTTCAGGCATCTTTTGAGATGCGATCTCGATCATGCGCGAGGAGAAATCCTGTCCGTATATCCTGCAACCCGCATCATACAGTCTTGAAGTAAGGACACCCGTTCCGAAACCCAGATCCAGTACGGTCGGTTCCTTTTTCTCCGTGGCCATCTCGAAGATGTCATTCAGTATACGGAAATAACCCGCAAAAGGATAAGCATCCATCCTGTCAGATTCGCTCACCTCTTCGTCATATTCATCGGCCCAAATATCGAAACCATTCTCTACCCACATGTTATCTGTTCCTGTGATATATCATCCTTATCTCTTTCGCATCGATGGCGGGATCGTACCTGTCTTCTTTCATGTCTTCGAATCCGTATCTGTCATAGAAATCGATGGCTTTCTGATTGTCATGCAGTACCCACAGACCTATCGAAGGATACTTCTTCAGCCTTTCAAGTCCATAGTCCATCAGTCTGGTTCCTATGCCCATCCTCTGAAATTCGGGAAGGACATACAACGCGAATATCTCGGCGGTATCCGACGACTCATCGTACGGTTCACCTGCTCCGATGAAACCTACAACTTTGTCATCGATCTTCGCCACCAGCATGCCCTTCGTCCATCTTGCCGCAAGGTCTTCGCACCTTTCCAGAGTAAGACGGTCAAGATAGTCCTGATTCAGATGTCCGGTATAGGTATCGTGCCAGGTCTTCCAGTGGACATAGGCTTTTTCCTTTATCTCTTTCTCCGTTTCCAGCGGTTTTATTTCCATCCTTCCGTTTCTTTTTCCTGTTCTGATGAAATCGATAAGATCTTCAACGTCATCGAAATCATCATAGTCGCCGTTGATGCCGTCGCGGTGATAGACGATACCCGCCTTTTCATTCTCTTCCAGACGGTCAAGCAGTTCTTTCTCGCCATATCTTGCGGCATATATGGTGAAGCCGAGAGGCTTGATCTTTGAAAGCATGCCTTCCCTGCATTCTTCGTTGCACTCATAACAGTGATCTATGCCTTTTTCAATTGAACACTTCCTGTTGAAGCACCATTCTCTGTCCGGACAGTCGTCAGAACGGCACCCTGCGCAATGATCGTTCTCGCTGCACAGACAGCACGCCAGTCCGCATCTTCCTGTTCCCAGTTCACGTTTCATCGTCTGTCATTCCGTCTTTTCGATTATCAGTTCCTTCGAGCCTTCCTCAAGTGAATTGTCCTCATCATAATGAATGTGACTGCCATGAGGCTCATCCGCCAGATCCGCCAGCTGCAGCGCAAGCGAAAGAAGACCTTCCCTGTTGGCGGAGATCACGATTTCGTCATTATCGTCATTCACTTTTATCTCGAATCCGTCTATCCATTTCATTTCCATATGATCACCTCAGTTCAGATACAGCCTGTACGGCCCTTCCATCTCGGCGATGAGCGGACATGCCGAAGAGACGTAGCCGTCAAGCTGCGCAACAATATACACAGGATCATCGAATTCATGGTCCTCATAAAGGATGATGATCCTCCCTTTTGAATCATATACCATCGAACCTGCCGGGGCAGTCTTTACCGGTTCCGCCAGGGATACATCGATGCCTTCCGCAGCATTAAGGATTATTCCTTTGTCTAAGAATCCCGATACTTCATTCTCCTCGCTCAGGATCCCGTCGAACTTTCCGTCGAATTCATCCTTCACGATGAACTGCAACGTATAGCCGCTCTTCAGATAAAGAAGAGCGGTCTGGGCTTCGACGGTGGTGACTCCGTTTCCGTTTATCAGCGATTCAAGATAGTCACGAACCTTCCAGAAACCCTCGGTCATCTTCCTGTTCATGTCCTTTTCCTCGGATACGCTGAAACTATCCTTCGAATAATCGAAATATATCGAAGTCGTATCGCCGTCAAGCACCTGCATGTCGCTGTACTTTCTCTTGCTGGCGGCATAGAGATCATATTCATTGACCATCTTCGCGATGACGTCGAAAGCTCCGGTATCCACCTGATAGACCGTCGTTATCTCTCTGTCGGCATGGGTCTCCTGGGTCTTGAGTTCAAGGATCGCATTCCCGTCAGCATCTTTCTTAAGTTTAAGGCTGCGGTGTCCTCCCAGCATCCCTCCGCCCGTCGAGACGTAGCAAGATTCAAGCACATCGTTTCTGATCTTCAGACCAGACAGCACAGGTACCATAGCGCATACTCCTCCCGCGATCAGCAAAGCACATATAATAATCAGTAAAGCTCTTTTCATACATTCAATATCGAAAATGCTTAAGGAATGCCTGATAATCCGTAAGTTCATTCCATAAGCTGCCTCTTAGATAATTATACTACCCGTCCATTGGTGTTCCATATCATATATAAGGACAGGATGTCTCCTGTCCTGAATATCTGAATCTGTTATTAATAATCATCAGTACATGTAATTGAAATAGGTGCTGATCAGGAAGAAAGCGATCATCAGACCTAGTATGATGGCCTGCTTGAGACGGTGCTGACTGATGAGACCTACAAATTCTCTGACAGCCGCATTGGGCCAGAAGTACCATTTGGTCTTTGCGCCGATGCCTTCGGCACTCATCCTGGCTCTTCTTGCCTGGATGCCGCTTCTGAATACATGGAAGCCTGAAGTCGAATAGATTACTTTCGCATCGGGATCGATGCTGTCTATGATCTCTTTGGAATACAGCATGTTCTCGCGGGTATTCGTGGATCTGTTCTCCTCGATGATCAGGTCCTCGGGGATGCCTTTCTCTACAAGATATCTCTTCATGGCGGTGCTTTCAGGTACGGCTTCATCCGGACCCTGTCCGCCCGAGGTTATGAACATCGGTGATTTCCCTGTTTTTTCTTTCTGTTCGTCATGGAAGCTTAAGGCTTTCTCTATCCTTGAAGCCAGAAGAGGCGTGGGAGTTCCGTCCGGAAGAAGCCCGCAGCCCAGGACGATGATGAAGTCCTTGTCTTTATCGGGCACATAGCGGTTCACTATGATATTGACGATGATGGCTCCGATCAGCATGCATTCGAAATACAGATAGATCGCGGCATAAAGATTCACCAGCATGTCGTGGATCATGACTTCATACATGGAACCAGACGTATAGTAATCAGAGAAGAAAAGGAACAGATCGCCGCCGACCAGCAGGAAGGACAGGATGATCCCCAGTACATTCGTCAGGGAGAATCCTTCATGCCTGATCAGGGAGATGTTGGAGATGCACAGTCCGATGGAGAATATCAGCACCAGCGGAAACGACAGCAGCATGTACGTCTTGCCGGAGGATACGACCTTAGACATCGCGGACAGCAGGATGATCTCGTCGTCAAGGGCGGCTCCCCTGAGATATCTGACCGATATGATCTGTATCAGCGAAGTCACGAACAGAAACAGGGCGAATCCTATGTAATATATCGAATTGTATGAGTAAGGATTGTATTTAAGCTGTCTTATGAAGGCATAGACAAGGGAAACGACACACAGCAGCAGATACGCGATGACGACATCAAGGATGAGCCTGTGGTTTACCGGTTCCTGTTTCAGCATGAAGAAAATGAAGACGGACACGGCAGCCGTCACTATTCCTATGTAATGCAGCCTGGGCTTTTCATCGATCGTGAAAAATCTCAGCATGACAGTTAAAGCATCTCCTGATAATGGTCCATCCTCTCGACTAGTTTTCCGATATGGATGCCGTCGATGAATCTGTGGTTGACTTCAACGGAAAGACCCAGAGTCTTCTTTCCGTCGTCATCTTTATATTTGCCCCATGAGATATGGGTGGTGTTGTCGTCTTTCGCATGAGGATCGTCAAGATCTCTTTCATTGGTCAGGGCGGTGAGATCGACCCACGGAAGGCACGAATAGAAAACCAGATCGTCGATCTCTTTGCCCATGTCGATGAAATAGTTCTGATTATTTGAGATCCTGGCCGCTTCATTGCAGAATCCGTCTATGTCGTCCATATGGTCCATGGTCACGATGTAGAACTGTTCCTGCCCTTTCTTGAGATCGGTAAAGCTTGGCTTCCTTAGCGGAAGGATCACCAGTTCGTCATCCCTTACCGTTATCCTGAAGTCTTCGATGTCGTTGAGGGCTCTGTTGCAAAGCCAGATCATGCCGTAATAGAACGACAGGCCGTTCTTCTTCACATAGTTGTAGAGTCTCGTTACATCGTAACTGAAAGTGACCATGTAGAATGGATTCGATATATTCGAGAAAAAATCATATATCTCTTTCCTCGGCCAGTTTTCATAGTCCAGTTTCACAGCTTCCATATCATTGACCTTCCTTAATCTACTATAACATGCCCGCATGTTCTCATCATCCCGCACAAATAAAAAATGAGTTTTTCAACTCACTTTTATCCTAACTTGTCGAAATCAAATCCCTTGAGCGCTTCGTACAGAGCCAGAGCCTCGTCCCTTGTCAGGGTGATGCCCTTCTGCATCCTGTTCTCCGCACGGTTCCATTTTCTGATATCGAGTTTAGGTCTGCCATTGTCTCCATATGTGATGACGTTAGCTTCACATGTGTAGTCACCGCTTTCGCTCAGCAGTGCGACTTTGTCGTTGATTTCATACTTGAATTCTGGCATACGATCTCTCCTTCTACTCGTACATTTAATGATACATTAAATATTTTATTTTTCAAGTTAATCAAAGATTTTAATATATAAATCGGCAATGGCCTGCCTGTCGAGGCTTACGGGATTGTTTCTGAGCCTCTCCGGATTGACCGAATCGACCATGAGATCGAAGTCCTCTTCCCTCATCTTGGGAACAGGCATCTCAAGTTCCCTGACAAGATCGACATAGTACCGGCATCCTTCTTCGGCGGTCTTTTTCCCCATGGCTCCGGCGATATCTTCAAGCACTCCGTTCAGATATCCGCTGCCTCTGGGATCGTTGGAATCTTCCGTATGCGACAGTATGTAAGGATACAGCCTGCGCATGACAAGAGATACCGAATGACCGTGTGCAAGACCGTAGAGAGTCGTCAGCTTGTAGCACATCGCGTGGCCTGCGGTAGTCTGAGTGATGTTTATGGCTTTGCCTGCGGTATAGGCCGCCATCAGCATCTTCCTGTTTCCTTCTTCCTCATTGGCGAGATAACTGTCCTTCGCATCAACGAACATCCTTATGGCCTCATCGGCATATCCCCTGCTTTCGTCGGTGGCTTTCACGGCCCAGTAAGATTCCACGGCATGCGACAGCGCATCCAGCATCGTCGCCTTCCTCTGATAATCATCGAGAGTCTTCAATGCGTCGGGATCGAACAGTACCGCCTGAGGTATGCTGCTTTCATCGGTCACCGTGACCTTCTGTCCGTCTTTGTATATGATCGCGAAGCGGGTAGCTTCCGAGCCTGTTCCGGCAGTCGTAGGTATCGCGATGAAAGGGATGTCGTTCGGTACGATCTCCTGCTTGAGATAGTCAACGCTTTCATCCATAAACATGAAAGTCTTTATGCATTTGGCGGTATCCATCGGTGAACCGCCTCCGACGGCGATTATGCAGTCGCAGCCGTTTTCTCTGAACACCTTCATGCCTTCAAGTATGCCTTCATATAAAGGATTGGGTCTTATATCGTTGAAGTAATGGATCTTTATGCCGAGCCTGTCTTCAAGGCCTGCGAAATATCCGCTGAGTTTCAATCTGTAAAAAGACTTTCCTGAAACAAGGAGGATGTTCCTGTATCCTTTCTCCTGCAGGTATCCGTCAAGGTCTGCATAGTCATCTCTGTTGGACAGTATAGTCTGGCTGTTCATAAATGCACCTCTTTATCGCTGATCCCTGAACTTGACTTCCAGGGCATAGCTCTTCGATACTTCCTTGACGATCGGAGAATACATCTCCCAAACCGAAAGGATGGCGAACCTGTCGGCTGTATCCAGCACGTTCTGGCTGTCCAGCTTCTCCTGCATCTTCTCCCTGACTCCCGCCTGGATCTTCATTGAATCTTCCACGGTCATCTTGATGTCTCCGAACGCCAGCAGACCTTTCTCCGTATCGCCGAAATCTATCCTGTCTTCGGGAATGTTTATCTCTTCCTGCTGCGCATGAGGTATGTACATGGTTATCGTACCGTTTGCCTGGTCGAAGACGATGTCCGAAGATCTCAGCGATGAAAGATCCACGGTATACACCGCATAACCGCTGTAGGTTATGACCTGGTTCTTGCTGAAGATGGAAAGATTGAAGATGCCCGTATCCTCGATGGTCGTGGCATCCGATACTTCCTGTTCATATACTTCTATCTTCTTGAGCTTGCTGGAATCGCCAAGTATCGCTTCCTCGAAATCCGCAGCCGTGTAGCCGAAGATGCCGTTGTTTTCGATGGTCATATCCTTGCCGTCAACCGACTCCTCGATCCTGAAGACCGTCTTGAAGGCTTTCGAAAGGAAATTGACCTTCGGAACGATCAGATAAGCCAGCAGCGCGATTATCAGAAGTGTAGGCAGGGAAGAAAGCAGGATGTTTCTGAAAGTCGCCTTCGACGTGCCTTTGCTCGCGGCCTTCTCCACCTTCTTCAGGAATTCTTCTTCATTGAAGTCTTTCTTGTTGTCGTCCATATCTATTCCTTTCTGAAGTCATGATAGTAGATCACGACTTCCGACAGCATATCTATCCAGTCTCCCTTGCTGAATTTTGCCTTGTCATCTATAACGACCTTGGAGACCTTGTTCAGGAGCTTGTCGTTCTCTTTCTTCAGATCATATACAGGCTCGCATCTGGTATTCACTATTCCGATCTCGAAAAGTTCCATCTCCACATCCCTGTGATCCTTGCCGATATAGTGCGAGGAACTGTCAGGCAGTCTTATCTGCCCGGGATGCTGGTCCTCTATCTCCTTTTCGCTCAGAGGCTTGTAGTATCTTACTTCCACTCTTGAATCGACCGATACCCAGTCTCCGTCTTTATACTTGTTTGAACCGTTGATGGATACTCCGATGACGCCGTTTTCCTTGAGAAGGATGTTCTTCTCCGGCTGTCTTAC
>JAGACP010000097.1 GCA_017614055.1 Erysipelotrichaceae bacterium
TATCCCTCTTAAACAAAAACTCTCCGTGCATCCTCAAAAACAATATACGTTTCAAAGGATAAGCCCCGAAGAGTCTCGAGTTACAAACCTTTACTTCCTATAACTATTCTAATTAATCATTGGAAGCGCTGTCAATCACTTCTTTTTATTCAGTTCATGCCATCCGTCGGGCACATAGTCGTCGAAATAATTATGCGTACCGAAATGGGTCGTCGAATCCAGATTGTTATCGAACACCCTGTCGGCATATGTCGAATATTCGACCGTGGAACCGTCGCTTCTTTCATAGGTATCCACTCCCATCATCGCTTCATGTCTCCATCTCTGGATGCGGTCGTCGGTGGATTCTCCGTATGAAGGACCTGTATTGAACCTCGTGTCGTTCTGCGCGATCTGCGCATTGAGATTGCTGCGGAACCTGTCCATGTCCTGACTCATCTGTCTGCTCATGCGCTCTGTCGCCGCCCAGCGGGCATTGTGCTGGGCCCACATGTTGTTGATGGCAGCCTGGGTTTCCATGGTATGCTGCTGCGCCTTCTGATACTGCATCTGGTTGACCTGCTGTCTCAGCTGTTCGCAGTATGCCTGCAGTTCAGGAGTCGTACCGAAGGAATCAGCGAAATTCATGAAGATGCCCAGATCCTCTTTATTGTCCGTGATCATGTACATGATGTACGGGATGCTCCAGGCGGCAGTGGAAGCTATGGCCATCGGATGAGAGGTCGCCTTACTGAAAGGTTCTCCGGTGATGTTCTCGGTTATGCCCTGTCCCTGGATGATGTCGCACTCGATGCCTATCCTGTAGAAACATACCGCAACGGTCTTTCCCTCATCCTCATAGATACCCATTCCTCCGTCAAGAAGATAATTGCTGATGACGTTGCCTATAGGCATAGGCGATATGCTTGCGCCGAGCTGAAGTTCCTCGCACAGGTTGTTTATCTGTTTCTGAAGAGCTTCCTGCGCCCTGTTTCTGATGGTATCGGAAAGATCATAGTAAGTCACGGCATCGACTTTCTTGCTGAAGATCGAAGCCGCCGTGGAATCCAGATCGTCCTTGATGGAAGTGAAATCCGCATACCATGCTCCGGAATCGCTTTGAGCCTGCTGCTTCCTGAAACCGAAAAGAGACGATATCTTCTTCTTCTCGCAGACATAGCCCTCTCCCGAATTGCAGCCGATCGTGCAGTTTCCCCTCGTTGCCTGCATGGATAAATAAGCCACGGTATTATTGGGATACTGCTTCAGCTGAAGCTGGGCGCCTGCTTCAAAATCATCGGGAAGTACGCACTTTATCAGCGGACTTCCCGTATTGACATCATTGATTATACGAATCTGAGACATATATGCTGTTCCTCCATCTGCTATTCTTCGTAAAAGTTTATCATTCTCTCGTTCATCTCTTCGTCCGGATCCACTTCCCAGACATCGCACGCAAAGACGAACGGATCATCCGGTTCCTTGAACGTCAGTTCACTGCTTCCTTCTTCCGATTCATAGATGCCGCAGTCGTTACCGTAATCCTCATAGGCATAGTTGATCGTCATATGACAGTCGGGAAACATCTTTCCCAGTTCTTCATAGATCTTCAGAGGTTTGTTCTTTTCCGTATCGAAAGAAAACTCCGCTTTCGTCCCGTTCCTGTAGACGATGACGTCAAGTTCCTCGGGCAACGACGTTATCCCCCACTTCTCCTCCATGTCTTCATCCTCCGAAAGAGGTATTATCTTCCTGAAGTCTATTGGATCTTTTTCGTTCTTAAGTGACTCGGTGATCTCCTGGATCCTTTCGGGATCACCTTCAAAGTTCAGTTTTGTCCTGACATACAGCGCCATAGTATCCTCCCGTCATTTACTGATCAGACATACGATGAGATTTATCGTTCCGCATACAAGCATCACATACAGCGGATTGGTCTTGTATTTCCTGATGACATAGAAACATGCGACCATCATCGCTGCAGAAAGTATGTCCATGCCCTGCAGGGATATGCTTTCAGGGAACAGTGTATTCATGAACATCTTCAGCAGCACCGACAGTATCAGGGCCACGCTCATGCACTTGAGGGTCCTGACGATCTCGGTGACCACAGGTATCTCCTTGTATTTGGTATACAGATGAATAAGCAGCAACGAAACTATCGCTCCCGGTATGATGCATCCCAGAGTGGCTGCCAGAGCCCCCGGGACGCCTCCGAGCTTCATGCCTATGTATGTGGATGAATTGATGATGATGGGACCCGGCGTCAGTTCGTCTATCGCCAGCAGGTCCGTGAATTCGGTGAAGTTCATCCAGCCCGTATTGGTTACCATCTGTTCCTCGATCAAAGGAACGACCGCATAAGCTCCGCCGAAGGCGAACAGACCTATCTTGAGGAAATTGAGGAAGATGTCCAGTATCGTGATCATTTCTGTTCATCCGCCTTTCTTTTCACAAGCAGAGACTTCACTATGCCTACGACGATGCATATGATCGCCAGATAGAAGATCGAATACTTCGTGAATCTGACGAACAGGAAAGAAAGGATGACCATGACGTAGTAGAAGACCCCCTTCATCCTGACGACGCCGTCGAAAAGACCCAGCACCACGTCCGTAAGCATCGCGCACACTCCCGCCTGCATGCCGTCGATGAAATATCTCACATATGTATTCGTTGAAATGAATGTATAGAAATACGTGACGATGACCATCATCACGAACGGAGGAATAAGTACTCCCAGTACCGAAAAGAAAGCGCCAAGAAAGCCGGCGGCACGGTAGCCGATGATCATCGAAGAACTGCAGGCTATCGGACCCGGACAGCTCTGAGCCAGGGCGATGTAGTCCTCCATCTCCTCCTTCGTGAACCATCCGTATTTATCCACGAAACGGTTCTTGATGACTCCCAGCATCGCATAGCCGGAATTCGCCGTCAGCGATATGGAAAATGTATTCGCAAACAAAAGTAAAGCTTTCTTCAGCATACATCCCCATTATATCAGTTACATATACAAAAAGACCGTACGTGATGTACAGCCTTATTCGAATCCGGCGGTCAGATAAATGATGACGATGAAGCTCAGCAATCCGAACCAGAAAGCCAGGCTTGCCGGCGGTATGAACATGATCCTGAGCAGATCCGTGATCATCGTCTTCGTTATCTTGATCTTTATCTTTTCTTTATGTCTCTTCATCCTGCCATTTTCATCTATGGTATATATCCATGGACGTTCATACAGTTCCACGATGCCGAATTTGAGAAGATATATCGGAACGACAGGGACGAAGATGCAGAACCACACTGCCGAACCTCCCAGATTGATCTTCGAGAAGTTGAACCCGTTCACAAACAGCGCGATGATGACCGGGAAGAAGATGACCAGTGCGCAGATAAGGATCATCCTTATGATTCTCCACAAAGTGGTGAAACGCAGTACGACAGGTCTATATTCGCCGTCCACATCCTCGAAGAATACCGGTTCGTATACCTTCTTCTCAAGGATGTCGTCTCTCAATACAAGTTCGCCGTGGTTCCTGGTGAAACTGTTGCCTTTCGACGTATAGATCTTCCTGCCCGACACCATCCGGAAACTGTTCCTGGTCGTATCGGAATAAAGACACAGTATCACTATTATGAAAAACATCGCCAGTATTCCCGTGATACAGATGCTTTCGCCGATGTTCATGCCGAAAAGACGGAACGCTCCGAAGAAGAACGCGCTGAACAGCAGCGTCGCGACTATCGCCTTGATCCACCACGGCAGGAAGTAGTAATGCGAATCCTTCATGGCTCTGACGGATACCTTTCCGGTCTGTCCGTTGACAGCCGCCGTCAGTTCTCCGTCGCTTATGTAGTATACAGGAAGCAGCACAGGGAACGAGAAAGCCGAACTGATATCAGCCAGGACATCGATGGCCTTGGTCTCCAGCACCTTTCTTATCGAAGGCTTGTATGTCTCTTCCGTCTCCCTCTTGAGACGCGTACTCAGTTCCTTGTCTGAGATATCGGATATCTTCACCCTCTGTCCCGCGATGTATCCGACTTCAAACTCCTTCAATCCGTCAAGGTCGAAAGGTTCCATTCCGTCAAGCAGCAGATTGTCGAACTGCTTTGACCTGTTCACGAAACCGTCTCTGATGAAACCTTCGCA
>JAGACP010000098.1 GCA_017614055.1 Erysipelotrichaceae bacterium
CAAATATCTCTGTTCTGGCCGGAAAGGTGACATTTTCCATTCCTCGTGGAACAATAAAAAGCTTTCCGTTTTAACGGAAAGCTATTAGTTTTTACTTTAGGCATTCATATATGCCTGAAACGGATCATTTACCTGCGAATGCTGCGGCTATCTCGGCAGCCACTCTGGCGTTGTTGTAGGCAAGCTGCAGGTTGCTGGCGAAAGAATCGCCGCCTGTCAGATCCTTTATCGTAGCCAGCAGGAACGGAGTCGTCTGCTTGCCGTGAATGCCTTTTTCCTTGGCCATTTCCAGAGCCTTGTCGATGGCCTTGTCGATGACCTCGTGATCCATAGAATACTCTTCAGGGATAGGGTTGGCAACAAGCACGCCGCCCTTGAGTCCGAGATCCCACTTCGTCTTGACGATCTTCGCGACTTCTTCCGCATCCTTTGCGCAGTAGTCTACGCCGAATCCCGATGTCCTTGAATAGAAAGCAGGGAACTCCTCTGTCTTGTATCCCAGTACAGGAACACCGAATGTCTCAAGGTATTCGAGCGTGAGGCCAATATCAAGGATCGATTTGCATCCCGCAGATACGACACATACCGCCGTGTTGGCGAATTCCTGCAGGTCTGCGGAGATATCCATGGTCTCCTGGGCTCCTCTGTGCACGCCGCCGATTCCGCCCGTAGCGAAGACTCTGATGCCTGCCAGAGACGCTATGAGCATCGTCGTAGCCACCGTCGTGGCCGCGTTCTGACCGGTTGCCAGATATACAGGCACGTCTCTTCTCGATGCCTTGGCGATGTTCTCGGCCTTGCACATGAGAAGCAGTTCCTCGTCGTTGAGACCGACCTTCAGCTTGCCGTCGATGATGGCTGTGGTCGCAGGGACAGCACCCTTCTCTCTGATGATCTCCTCAACCTTGTGGGCAAACTCCAGATTCTCCGGATAAGGCATGCCATGGGAAAGTATCGTCGACTCCAGCGCAACGACAGGCTTTCCTTCCTTCAAAGCTTCCTGCAGTTCAGGTGTGACTGACAGATAATCCTGATAATTCATTTTCTCTTCTCCTTCAATATTTTATCCAGTAACTCTACCGACAGATCGTCGTTGATGGTTTCTTTGCTTCTGATGGCCGCTATGCCCGATGCCAGACCGAGATCTATGCTTCTTTCCATGCTCTCTCCGCTCACCTGTCCGTAGATGAACGCAGCCATCAGTCCGTCTCCCGCACCCGACATGTTCACGGGATGCTTCTCCTCGGGAAGACTCCTGGCGATGCAGACATCATTGTCCATGTATATGACGCCGTCCTTGCCTCTTGATACCAGTATGCTCTTCAAGCCGGTCTCAAGCACCTTCCGGCACGCTTCCTTTATATGCTCTTCCGTATCTATCTTCATTCCCGACAGTGCACTGAGCTCCGTCAGATTGGGCTTGATGAAAGACAGATCGCTCAGATAAGGCTTTATCTTGTGCGCATAGTTCTCCGATATCGGATCGACATATATCTCCACCTTGTCCCTGCATATCTCGATGATCTTCTCGATCGTCTCCAGCGGAAGCGACGGATCCAGCACCACCAGTCTCGACCTGGTGATGACGTTCTTCTTCTCTTCTATGTATTCAGGTGTCAGATGGCTTATCACCGTCATGTCGCATATCGCCAGATACATGTCGTTGTTCTCATCCTGCACCTGCATGAATACCCCCGATGAACAGTCCTTCACCATCAGGGAATCGTTCATGTCGATGTTCTCGCTCCTGAGCCTGTCGGCGATGATCCTGCCGAAACCGTCATCCCCGTACGCGGTTATCAGTTTCGCCTTCCCCGAAAGCTTGGTATAGTTGCGGATGATGTTGTGCATGACTCCGCCGATGTTGGACACTATCTTTCCCGGATGATCATAGTGGGTCCTGATCTTCACATCGGATGTTCCGTATATGTCTATGTTGCACGCACCGATGCCCACGATATAGTCTTCGTCATTTACGATGTATCCCTTGCCAAGCAGGAATCCCTGCCTCTGCAGAGACGAGATATGCACGGCAACTGTACTCCTCGAGATGTTCAAAGCATCGGCGATCTCGCTCTGTTCGACGGTCGGGTTGGCCCTTATGATCTCAAGTATTTCCTTTTCTTTCTTAGTCATAATAATGTTTAATCAGATAAGCACATGTTTATTATAGCATGCCTGTAGATTAAAAACATAAAATAAGCGATAATGAAAGTAACAAAGGAGAAAAATAATGGCAAAATACGTATGTAAAGTGTGCGGCTACGTTCATGAAGGCGACAGCGCCCCTGAAGAATGTCCGGTATGCCACGCCAAGAAAGAGATGTTCGAGGAAGTGAAAGGCGAGATGGAACTCGCGGCAGAACACAAGTTCGGTGTCTATGCGGAAACCGTCAAGAACAACCCCGACATCCCTGAAGAAGACAAGAAATATATCTTTGACCAGCTCATGGCCAACTTCAACGGCGAATGCTCGGAGGTAGGCATGTATCTGTGCATGGCAAGGATCGCCCACCGCGAAGGATATCCGGGCGTAGGACTCTACTGGGAGAAGGCGGCCTACGAAGAGGCTGAGCATGCGGCCAAGTTCGCCGAACTGCTCGGTTCAGATCTCGAAAAGAACATGACCGATTCTACCAAGAAGAACCTGGCATGGAGAGTTGACTGCGAATACGGCGCAACCGCCGGCAAGACCGAACTTGCCACCCGGGCCAAGAAATACGGACTCGACGCGATCCACGATACAGTACACGAGATGGCAAGAGACGAAGCCAGACACGG
>JAGACP010000099.1 GCA_017614055.1 Erysipelotrichaceae bacterium
GGCAGGGGTCTTGTCATCATCGATGTCCGCCATGGCCAGGACCAGATGATCATCGTCCTTCAGGAAGAGATCGCAGAGATCTTTTCCCGCAATGACCGCGCAGACGCTTAAAGCGTCCCCTGCAGGACAATTTATCGATTCATCCTTCTGCGTCATGAGATCCTCTCTGTCTTTGTCTGCCATGTTTATCGGAATGCTACACCAGTATCTCTACCCTGATGTCTTTGTCTACAAGTTCCCTGAACTTCTCTCCGTCTTCCATCGAACCTGCAACGCCTCCGTAATGGTCTGGTATTGCCAGTTCAGGTCTGATGGTGTTTATCAGCTCGGCCGCTTCCTTATAGTCCATCGTGTACTTGCCTCCGACAGGGACAAGGGCGATGTCGCAGCTGAGTTTCGTGTTGTCTTCGTTCATGTCGCAGTCACCCGCAACGTATACTCTCTTGCCTTCGATGGTGACTACATAGCCCACATATCCCTTCTCCTTCGGATGGAAACTGCTGTGGACGTTGTATGAAGGGATGGAAAGCACTTCATAGCCTTCGACGATGTTCTTTTCGCCGGGGTTGACCGTCACGACATTCTCTCCGCCCAGGAGATTGTACATGCAGTCGGGGATGACGTAGACCGTGTCTTCCTTCTCCACTTTCTTGATGTCTTCCACCGAGAAATGATCGAAATGATCGTGGGTGATGAAGATGATGTCCGCATCATGGGTCTCTTCTTCGATCTTGAAAGGATCGAAATAGATTATCTTGTCGGTGGCCACCCTGATGGAGCTGTGGCAGTTAATAGTAATTTGCATTGAGTATTTCCTTCGCCTTCTTCATCTGAAGGTCTTTGTCTTTATTGTTGGCCATCTCCCTGTTTACTTCGGAGACGATGGCTTCGTAGGTCCTGCCGTTCAGGATGCCGTCAGGTTCAAGACCGTTCCTTCCCTGGAATTCGATCAGGGCCGTCTCGAAGCTGCGGTCGAAATAGCCGTCGGTCCTGTCGACGTCGTAGTCGAGGAAATCAAGACCGAGCTCGGATGTCCTTACGGCCTCGGCCACGCAGTCGTAGGCGTACTGTTCGTCATCGGCGAACTGATAGTAGTATTCATAGTAGATGTCGTGATCCCTGACTTCGATGTCGGGAACGATGCCGACTTTGTCGATGGATACGCCGTTTGGCGAATACCAGTAGTAAGCCGTCAGTTTAAGTACACCGTCATTGTTCAGGAGCCTGTTGGTCTGGATGACGCCTTTTCCGTAGGTCGTCGTTCCGATCAGGATGACGTTTTTCAGCTGTTCTCTCAGGCAGATCGCCAGCACTTCCGCAGCCGATGCGGTGTTCTCGTTCACGAGGACCACATAGTCCGTGAAGTTGTCGTAGACTTTCTTGGCGGAAGTCGTATCGACGGTCTCCACGCCCTTTGAATCTTTCTCTCTGAGATAGATCTTGTTGTCGCCGATGAACAGACCGCTGATGTCCTTGACGGAAGACTGGTAGCCTCCGGAATTGTCCCTGAGGTCGATGATGATCTTGTGCAGATCGGTATACTGGTCGAGATACGTTATGCATCGATCGCCGCTGTCCACGCCGAAGCTGTTGATCTCCAGGACGACATAGTCGTTTTCCTTATACGCATAGACGGTGGAATCCACTTCGCCTCTGGTGATGGTGATGTCGATGATCTCTCCGCCTCTTAAGACGCTGAGTACGACGTCGGTCCCTTCTTCGCCTATGACCATCTCTTTGATGTCGTCGGAGGTCTTGTCTTCAAGGGATATTCCGTCCACGGCTTTCATGATGTCGCCGGCCAGTACGCCAGCTTTCTCCGCCGGGGAGTCCTTGAATACCTTGTTTATGAGGGCTATGCCGTTGACATAGGAATACTGCACGCCTATTCCGACATAGTTCATGTTGATGCTGTTGGAGAATTCCTCCATCTCTTCGCTCGACATGTAGGAAGTATACGGATCGTCCGCAAAGTTCGTCATTCCGTAGAGGGCCTTGTTTTCAAGTTCCGTGGTCAGATCGTCGTAGTCGCTGGAATACAGCCAGTAATGATCGAGGATGTATTCGATCTCGCCCATGGTGTTCTTGGTGTCGGCCTTGTATGAAGGATGGACGGACTTTATCAGGAAATAGCCGAAGATCGTTCCCATGGCAAAGAAAAAGATGCACATCAGGACGATGAGGAAGTTTCTCAGTCTTTTCTGTCTTCTTTCCTGTCTCTCGCTTCTCAGGGGAACTTTCTCCAGATCGAGGAATACGTTGTTTTCAGTGTCTTTTATCATGGCAGGTACCACTCCGGATTGAGGATGCATGGCGCAGACTGTCTGTATGAGCCATCATCGTAATAACATCTATTGTTGTAGGCTGTACGTCCGCGTCCTACGGAGAACGTGGCGTTCCAGTTCATCGCTACGTAATTGAACAGTTCGCCTTCACCGAGCAGATACATCTCGATGTGGCAGTGCGGACCGGTAGATGATCCCGAGGATCCTACCGTTCCGATGACTTCGTCCTGAAGGATGAAATCTCCATATGATACATTCACCGTGCGCAGGTGGAAGAAGATCAGTCCGTAGATCTTTCCGTTGACCTCGCACATCATGTAGACCTGGTTGCCTCCGCCGGAGATCCAGTATCCGCATGCGCTGCCGAGGTATCCCGGATCACTGCAGCCTGCATCGGCACGGATGACGATGCCGCTGGCAGGAGCGTGTATCGCCGTTCCTCCCGAAGCCGCATAGTCGACGCCCAGGTGCCACTTGCCGTCCTGGAAGTCCGAGGAATAGTTCCACACCGTCTCGGTTATCCATGAATTGTGGACCGCCGCGACGAATCCCGTGCTGGATACGCCTACGGCTCTCAGGATGTCCTGCAGATCGGCGAACGATTCATAGATGTTGTCTCTTTCCGCCGTCATCGCATCCAGTTCTTCCTGGATCCTGGCTTCCTCTTCCTCGTAGAATTCCTGCATGGCCAGCAGTTCCGCCTGTCTGGCGACGATGTCGCTGTAGCTCTGGTCCAATGTCTCCTTGGCGGCATCAAGTTCCGCCTTGTCGGCCGTCAATTGTTTTATGACTCCTATCAGTTCATTGCGGTCATACTGATCCTTGGCCGCGATGGCTTTGACTCCGTATACTCTCGAGAGCATGTCAGAGAATGATTTTGATCCCATGACGAATTCCAGATAGCTGTTGAAGTGCATGGTCTTCTGGGATTCGACCATCCTGGACTTTACTCTTTCGTTGAGTTCGTTGACTTTCTTCTCGTTCTCGGCGATGCTTATCTCCAGCTCGACGATCCTGTCTTCCAGTTCCGCGATCTGCCTTGCGAGATTGTTTATCTCCGCCTGCATGCTTTCGGCTTTCATCGCATATTCGTTGGCAAGCGCTCTGGCGGCTTCCCTGTCGCTTTCCGCGGCGGCTATCTGTTTCTCGATGTCCTTGAGGTTGCTCTGCTGGTTGGCGACAAGAGCCGAGCATGCCGCCCTGTCCTTGTCTTCGACGCACTTCTGGTAGGTCGTCTTCTCTTCCGTGCCGTCATCGTCGTCCTCCGCAAACACAAAACTGCTCCGTGTGTCGAAACAGAGCAGGATGGATACGATGAGCAGGATGTTCAGTATCTTTTTGAGCATCAGCGCGTTACCCTCAGGTATCGGCATACCGAGATGTATGAACCGATGAATCCCACGATCACTCCTATGAGCAGCAGTGCCAGTCCCAGATACAGGACGAAAGGCATGACGGGGATCAGATTTATGATGCCGGCGATGTTGCCGGAAGAATATTCGTAGAGCTTGTAGTAGCCGAAGACGATCAGGGCTATCGGCACAAGCGCGCCGATGATGCCGATGATGATGCCTTCCACAAGGAAAGGAGCCCTTATGTAGCCGTTCCTTGCGCCGACGTTCCTCATGATCCAGATCTCGTCCTTCCTGGCGGCGATGGTTATCTTGATGGTGTTGTATATCAGATATATCGCCAGTGCCACAAGCGCAAGGATGATGATGCCTCCCACGTTCCTTACGGCGTGCAGGATGTTTATCAGCGTATAGGTATTGGCTCCGCCATCCTCCACGGAAGATATTCCCGGGATGGAAGCGATCTTGTTCTTGGTCTCTTCAAGGACGATGCCGTCCTTGAGATAGATGATGAAAGCGTCATGGAAAGGATTGTCTTCCCTGTACAGTTCGGAGAACTCCACCATCTCGGGATAGTTCTGGTTGTAGAAATCGAACTCCTCGTCCTTGGTGCGGAATTCCACCGTCTCGACGTTCTCTATGTTCTGGATCTGACTGTTGATGCTGTTGATGGAAGCCTGGTCGTTGACTCCGTAGTCGACCAGCGCGACCAGGGAGATGGACTGTTCTATCTCCTGGGTAAGCAATGCCAGGTTGGCTGCGAATGCCGCGAATGCTCCTACCAGCAGCAATGTTATCGTGATCGCCGATGCACTTGAAAAAGCCATCGCGAAATGGCGCTTGACGCCGATGAATCCTTCCTTGATATGTCTGCCCAGACGACGGAGATATTTCATCATTCATCCTCCTTCGCCTTGCCGTCGGAACTGAAAAGTTCCATCGTGCTGGCGATATCCTGTACGGCTTCGTCAAGGATGCTCAGGGCATCGGTCTGATCGTTCTCTTCCGTGACGACTTCGTTTGAACCGGTATAGTCCTCGATGACATACTGTTCTTTCTCGTTTACCGTGATCGAAGGTTCGACCTTCACTTCCCCGGTCTGCAGGGCTTCTTCAAGAGCCTGCACTTTCTCTTCGATGGTATCAGAAAGCTTCTTTCCTTCCAAAGCCGGTGATGTTTCAGGAACGTCGTCCTCGTCGTCGCTCACGGTCATGAACATCACGCCGTCGGCATCGACATCGCCTACGACCTCTTCCGGCATGTCCTGCTTCTTCTTGGGCTTGTATATGGAATCGCTGACCACGTGGCCCTTTTCGATCCTGATGGTTCTCTTAGGATGTTTTTCGACAGTAGTCAGCTCATGCGTGACGACCAGGATGGTCGTATGTTCCTCTTTGTTTATCTTTTCCAGAAGAGCTATCATCTCTTCGGTCATGTTGGGATCGAGATTGCCCGTAGGCTCGTCCGCGATGATGATCATCGGTCTTTTGGCCACGGCTCTTGCGATGGCCACACGCTGCTGCTGTCCGCCGGAAAGCTCCTTAGGTTTCGAATTTGACTTGTCGGAAAGATCGACGAGCTTCAGGACGTCCCTGACTCTTTTCTTGATCTTGTCCGTAGGCATGTCCAGCACTTCCAGGGCATAGGCCACGTTCTCGAAGACGGTCTTCTCCGGAAGCAGACGGTAATCCTGGAAAACGACGCCTATCTTGCGTCTGTACATGTATACCTTGGACTTCTTGAGTCTGCCTACGTCTATGCCTGAAACCAGCACTTTTCCGCTTGTCGGGACTTCCTCTCCGTCAAGCAGTTTGACCAGCGTGGACTTCCCCGAACCCGTAGGTCCCATCACAAAAACAAATTCGCCCTCGTCGACTTTCAGATTCACGTCATACAGGGCGTGCGTGCCGTTTTTATATTTCTTGGATACTCCCTTGAGCTCTATCATACTAACAAATTATACCATTATTATGATATCCCCTCAATTTTTTGCTGTTTATGATAAAATTGTCTTATCAGGAGGTAGAGACATGAAACTAATACTTGCTATTATCTCAACCGATGATACGAAAGCCTGCATTTCTTCACTGAACAAGGCATCGTTCCATGTTACCAGATTGGCTACGACCGGCGGTTTCCTTTCGTCAGGAAACACCACGCTGATCATCGGCTGCGAAGACAAGGAAGTCGAGAGAGCCATCGAGATAATCGGAAGCGAATCACAGAGAAGAAAAGAAGCTGTTCCTTCGACGATATCGTCTGATATGTCCAACCTGGTATCATATCCGATCGAAGTGGAAGTCGGCGGCGCAACGATCTTTGTGCTGAATGTCGATCAATTCATGAAACTGTAAAGAACCATCAAAGGTTCTTTTTTCAAATGGAAAGACTGAAAAACGGTTTAAAAGTCGGAATACCTATAGGCTTAGGCTACTTTGCGGTAGCCTTTTCTCTCGGCATCGTGGCATCCAAGGCGGGACTGACTCCCTTCCAGGGATTCATCACGTCACTGCTGGTGAATGCATCCGCCGGAGAAAGCGCGGGATTCACGGTCATATCCGAACAGGCGAGCTACCTGCAGATGTTCCTGATAACGATCGTGGCCAATGCCCGCTACATCCTGATGTCTTTCGCGCTGTCGCAGAAGATAAACCCGAAAGAACGATTCATCCACAGATTCCTGCTTGGTTACTTCCTCACCGACGAATACTTCGCGATGGCGATATCCCAGACGGGCTTCGCGGATCCTTTCTATTCATACGGAGCGATCATGTTCGCGGCGCCGTGCTGGGCTCTTGGAACAGCCCTGGGCATAATCATGGGCAACGCCCTTCCTTTCAGGATCGTCTCCGCCCTTTCGGTTGCATTATATGGCATGTTCCTGGCGATAATAATGCCTGCCTCCAGGAAAGACAGGAACGTGGCGATACTAGTCGTATTGAGCTGCATCTGCAGCTATCTCATATATAGATTCACATCCCTCAGCACCAGCATGACCACGATAGTTCTTACCGTGGCTCTTTCCGCGCTGGGAGCTTTGATATTCAAACGGAAGGAGGAAGACGATGAGTAGGACTTATGTTTACATCCTCATCATGGTCCTCACCGTATCGTTCATCAGAATACTTCCTCTGACGCTGATAAGGAAACCGATAGAGAACAGATTCATCAGGGACTTCCTCTACTATGTCCCTTACGTCACCCTGACGGTCATGACCTTCCCTTCGATGGTCCTGGCCACGGACAATGTCTATGCGGGAATGATAGCCTTCATAGTCGGCTCGTTCTTCGCATACAGGGACTTCGGTCTTTTCAAGGTCACGGTGATATGCTGCCTGATAGTGTTCATACTTGAGCTGCTGCTTATATAATAGAGATAAGGAGACATAAAAATAATGGAAATAACCAGCGACATCAAATACGTGGGAGTCAATGACCACCAGGTCGATCTTTTCGAGGGACAGTACAAGGTCCCGAACGGAATGTCCTACAACTCGTACGTCATCCTTGACGAGAAGATATGCGTCATGGATACCGTCGACCAGCATTTCACCCATGAATGGCTCGACAACATCCAGAACGTCCTCAACGGTAAAGAACCGGATTATCTGGTAGTCCAGCACATGGAGCCTGACCATTCCGCCAACATCGCCAACTTCATGAAGCTCTTCGAAAAGGCGACGATAGTCTCTTCCCAGAAGGCTTTCGAGATGATGCTCAACTATTTCGGTACGGAATACGAAGACCGCAGGATAGTGATCAAGGAAGGCGATACCCTGGAGCTGGGAAAGCATACGCTTGCTTTCGTGGCAGCTCCGATGGTCCACTGGCCGGAAGTAATGATGACCTACGATACATACGAGAAGGCTCTGTTCAGTGCCGACGGCTTCGGCAAGTTCGGAGCGCTCGACAGGGACGAAGACTGGCTCGATGAAGCCAGAAGATACTACATCGGCATCGTAGGCAAATACGGAAAGCAGGTCCAGGCCGTACTCAAGAAAGCGGCAGACCTGCAGATCCTGATGATACTTCCGCTGCACGGACCGATGCTCTACAAGAATCTTCCATACTATCTCGATCTGTACAACACCTGGTCGAGCTACGACGTGGAGAAAGACGGTGTCGTGGTATGTTATACGTCGGTATACGGACACACCAAGGCCGCCGTGGAGAAACTGGTGGATCAGCTCAAGGCCGACAATGCGCCTGAAGTCAAGGTCTACGACCTGGCAAGATGCGACATGTCCGAGGCTGTGGCAGCCGCCTTCGCCTACGGAAAGCTCGTCCTGGCCACTACAACATACAACGCGGACATCTATCCGTTCATGAAAGAGTTCATCAACCATCTCACCGAAAGGAACTTCCAGAACAGGAAAGTCGCATTCATCGAGAACGGCTCATGGGCCCCGCTGGCAGCCAAGACGATGAAAGAGATGCTTTCGAAGCAGAACAATCTCACCTTCGTGGAACCTGTCATACATATCAAATCGGCCATGAACGATGCAAACAGGGACGAGATCGAAAGACTGTCCAAGGCACTGTGCATCGACTATCTGGCAAGGGACGAGAAACAGGCCAACAAGAACGACATGAAAGCCCTGTTCTCGATCGGATACGGTCTGTACGTGGTGACATCCAACGACGGAAAGAAAGACAACGGTCTGATCGTCAACACCGTCGCCCAGCTGACCGACAATCCTTTCAGGGTCATGGTCTCCATAAACAAGGACAACTATTCGCACCACGTCATAAAGCAGACGGGCATCATGAACGTCAACTGTCTGAACACCGACGCTCCGTTCAAGGTATTCAAGCAGTTCGGCTTCCAGTCAGGCAGGACGGTGGACAAGTTCAGGAACGAAAAGGATCTTCTCAGATCCGACAACGGTCTTGTCTTCCTGCCGAGCTACATCAACGCCTTCTTCTCATTGAAAGTGGAAGACTATAAAGACTTGGGCACGCACGGCATGTTCATATGCTCGGTTACCGAAGCCAGAGTCATAAACAAGGTCGAAACCATGACCTACACCTACTACCAGAACAACGTCAAGCCTAAACCTGAGACCCAGGGCAAGAAAGGCTGGGTATGCAAGGTATGCGGATACATCTACGAGGGAGACGAGCTTCCTGACGACTTCATATGTCCGCTGTGCAAGCACGGGGCATCGGATTTCGAACCGATAGGCTAAAATAACACAGGATCAGCATTGAGCTGATCCTGTTTTTTCAGTTATGCGTATCTGCTAAAATGAAGATATGAAAAGATACTACATCGTCTACGAGGGAAGGGTCCAGGGCGTAGGCTTCAGATGGAGACTTGCCATGCTCGCCGACATGTACAACTTCACCGGCTGGTGCCGCAATCTTTACAACGGCAACGTCGAGTGCGAGA
>JAGACP010000100.1 GCA_017614055.1 Erysipelotrichaceae bacterium
AGGACGAAACTGCTGAAGATAACCGATACTCATGCAATAGTTGAAAGAGACGGAAAGACTCTGGAACTTGAATATGACTGCGTCATAAACGCTTCGGGAAGGATCTCCAACGATCCTTCGGAGTTTTACGGAATAGTCAAAGACACGGTATATGTCGGAGACTGCGAGAGAGTCGGAACGCTTGCCGATGCCATGAACATCGCTTAGTTCGTTGGTTTCAATTCGTAGATGGCAGAAGGCAGTTGAGAGAATAATAAATCTACAGGAGAAAAATGATGCTTAGAAAAGATTTCTTATGGGGCGGTGCAGTAGCGGCCAACCAGTGCGAAGGCGCATATCTGGAAGACGGAAAGGGTCTTTCGACTGCCGACTGCATGACTGCAGGTTCGAGGTATGTTGCCAGGGAATATACCGACGGGGTAGTCGAAGGAAAGTATTATCCCAATCATGTGGGAATAGATTTCTATCACAGATACAAGGAAGATGTGAAACTGTTTGCGGAGATGGGTTTCAAGTGTTTCAGGACATCGATCGCCTGGTCGAGGATCTTTCCCAATGGTGATGATGAACAGCCCAACGAGAAGGGACTGCAGTTCTATGACGATCTGTTCGATGAGCTGCTTAAATACGGTATCGAACCGGTTGTGACTCTGTCTCATTATGAGACACCTTATGCCCTGGTAAAGAGATACAACAGCTGGCTCAGCAGAAAGACGGTCGGCTTTTTTGCGAAGTTTGCCGAGACATGTTTTGAGAGATACAAG
This sequence comes from Erysipelotrichaceae bacterium, assembly GCA_017614055.1. GTDB lineage: Bacteria > Bacillota_I > Bacilli_A > Erysipelotrichales > Erysipelotrichaceae > Colivicinus. The sequence continues at coordinate 765 of JAGACP010000100.1, forward strand.
AATAAAGTTAAATACTGGCTGACGTTCAACGAGATCAACAGCCTGGTATTCGATACGAAAATGTCTACCGGCATCATGACGAAGGAAGAGGATAATAAACTTTTCGTCTCGCTGCAGTGCGCGCATCATCAGTTTCTGGCAAGCGCTCTTGCGGTCAAGAGAGCACATGAGATCAATCCTGACATGAAAGTGGGGATGATGATGCTTTATCCGATATTCTATGGCGAGACCTGCAGACCTGAGGATCAGCTGGAGACGATGCTGACGATGGACAATCATTATTATTTCTCCGATGTGCAGGTCAGAGGCGCATATTCCGAGAAAGCCAGAAGATATCTTGCGAATAACGGCATCAAACTCGAAACATTGCCGGAAGATGACATGATCCTGTCTGAAGGCAAGGTGGATTACATAGGCTTCAGCTACTATAATTCCAACGTCGCCACTTCATCCAATACGGACGGCAGGCAGCTCATGGGCGGAAACATGATGAATTCCGTCAAGAATCCTTATCTCATCGAATCTGACTGGGGCTGGGCCGTCGATCCGATAGGCCTTAGGCTGTCTCTGAACAATCTCTACGACAGGTATCAGATACCTCTGTTCATAGTTGAAAACGGGCTTGGACAGAACGATACCGTGCTTCCTGACGGAACGATAGATGACGAATATCGCATCGATTATCTGAGGAAACATATCGAAGCCTTGAAGGATGCCGTGGAGATCGACGGCGTAGATCTCATGGGCTATACGCCATGGGGTCCGATCGATCTGATCTCGCTCGGCACGGGAGAGATGATCAAGCGGTATGGGTTCATCTATGTCGACAGAGATTCCATGGGCAACGGAACTCTGAACAGAAGCAGGAAGAAGTCGTTTGACTGGTACAAGCACGTCATAGAAACAAACGGCGAGGAACTGTGATGTCAAAGATAAGGCACATATTCTTCGATATAGACAACACACTGACAGACAACGTCAACAACGTGCTTCCTTCATCGGTTAAGCCTGCACTGGACAGACTTGCAGAGGAAGGATATCTTTTGAGCATCGCCACGGGAAGAGACCTGAAGGCCATATCCGATGAAGTCATGGATCTTGTCGACTGGTTTTCAGTGATAACGTTCAACGGACAGATCATATACGACAGAGACCTGAAATGCATACACCGCAGACCGATGGACAGGGATTCTGTCAGACAGGCAATGAAAGTGGCCGACGAGACGGGGATGACTCTTGAGCTGAAGACGGAATTCCATAACTTCCGCTACAACGATGCCAACGAGTCATATCTCAGGACTTATGAGTTCTTCAACATGGATCCATGGCCGAAGGACACGCTGAAGGAAAATGAGGAAGTCATCGCCATGATCGCAAGCAGCGACACCGACGACTATGAAGGATTGAGAAAGATCGAAGGTCTGGAAGTTTTCGTTACCGAGCATCACTACGCCGACGTCAATCTAAGGGGCATGTCCAAGTATGAAGGCGTGAAGTTCCTTCAGGGTTACTATGGCTTCTCTGAATACATCGCCTTCGGTGATTCGATGAACGACTACGAGATGCTTGAGAATGCGACGGTTTCCGTTGCCATGGGCGATGCCGAGGATAAAGTGAAAGAGATCTGCACATACGTCACGGAACCGGCAGGAAAAGACGGACTTGCGAAGATGGTCCCGGTGATCGAATCTCTGTAAAAAATGTTTTTTTTGTCAATGGTATGGCAAAACAAAGTCAGAACATGACTTTGTTTTTTTCTACAATGGGTTCAGGAGGAAACGATCATGGAGAAAAAAGTATACTGGGATAAAGTGCAGGCCGATGATTATGAGAAAAGGCCAAAGCGTTTCGATAATGACGAGGACTGGCATCCGGAAGCCGTAGGCGGAGGAGGAGGAAGCTGGACTTTCTACATCGACGGACTGGACAAGGCTCCGGTCACGTTCATGAGACTGACCAATCTCGATTCCGTACGCTGGGGCGGTTTCGTGAGATGCGGGGAAGGGCCTTTCTCGCTGCATACGCCTCTGCATGTGGACGATCTTGCGCAGGCTGCGGACAGAATGGCAAAACCTTACGGAAAGATCAGCGAGCACACCTGGTGTTCAACGATAGAGAAGCCGTACTATATGTTCACGAAGAACGATGACGGAACAGGAAGATGGATAGAGGGAGAGAATGGTTCGATCATGGATATAAAACTGGAACCTTTCCCTGAAGCATTGTTCATCCACAGATGCAGACAGTTTCCTGTTTCGACTTTCTTTACGAATGCCTGCATAGCTACAGGCACATATGAAGGAAAGCCTGTAAAGGGAATGGTCGATCAGGTCGGACAGTTCGTTCCGGTCGAAGGGATAGACAAAGAGACTGCATGGCAGAATACCACTGATTATTTCACGGCGAACTTGATGGGCGTCAGGGAAGATGGACGCAAGGAAGTGGCTTTCTTCAACGGCAACTATGACGGCCCGGTCGGAGGATACTGGCTGGAAGGAGAGGAGCCTATAGTTTCCGAGAATGTCGAGGTCATAGGCGACTGGTATCATCTGCCTTACTGCGACGACGGCACATGTCTGATGCCCGACTTCATCTTCAGGATAGGGGACAAGACGATTCATTTCGAAGGACGCTGGGGTCTGAAGGGCTGGGGCAAGGAGACCGATGTCAACAGGATGGTGAAAGGCGCTCCTTCATTCGGCAACAGACACGGACAGTCCCAGGTCGTCGGTGAATTCTGGGAAGGCGATGTTCCGTATGTCCATGAGATAAAGCATACTTTCGTAGAGAATATGGAGGCTTACGACTACAAGCTGAAACAGAGGGGTCACAAGGTCGTTGATTAATAAAGCACAGGTTAATTCCTGTGCTTTTTGTCTTTCTTTCTTTCCTTCTTCGCAAGCCTTCTTGCTTCGGCGGCTTCCATCTCTTTCCTCTTTTTTCTTTCCAGAAGCAGCTTGCATACCCATACGGTAGCCACCAGGATCATGATGACGCCGTATACGATGGCATAGCCTATCTTCTGCCTGATGCCCATGATGATCATGGCGTCGCCGAGGATGTAACTGAATACGATAAGAATCTTGAAAAACATGTCTTTTCTCTCCTATAAGTAGTACATGATCACGTTCTGCAGTTCTTCGTAGCTGTTGACGTTGATCATTTTTTCTATGACTTTGTCGTTGCCGAGCATCAGCCCCAGCAGCGAGAACACTTCGTTGAAAAGGTCCCTGTCTTTGTCTTCAAGCGAGATGATGAAGACGAGGTTGACGAGGTTGTTTCCCCAGTCGATGCCTTTCTTGGAGGTTATGACCGAGATGAACGAGCTTATGTTGTCGTTGGACAGGGTGTGGCAGATCGCGATGTTCCTCAGGGAACTCGAGGCGAATTCCTCTCTCTTCAGAAGGGCATCCTTGAAGTCGTCCCTGATGAGTTTCATCTCATAAAGATCTCTGCAGATGGAGGTGATGGTTTCTTCCCTGTCTATGTAGTCGACGTCGAAGCGGCAGATCTCCTCCTTCATGAATTTCTTGATGCGGTTGAAGTAGATGGTCTTGCGCTTCTGGTGTTTCAGGCTGATCAGTCTCTCCCTGATATCCTCGACGTTGTTCTCATTGATGAAAGGTCCGGTAACGATGTTCGGGAAACTGCAGTTTTCGATCGGGACGGTCGATACCACCAGGTCGATGCCGTGTCCCTGAGGGATGTCGTCGTTGTATGTGGTTGTCAGCTGATCGATGAGCAGTTCGTTGTCGAAGTTCTCGACGATCTTCTGGCACAGTTTCTTTCCGATGGCGTAGTAGTCCGGAGCGACGACGATGCAGACAAGCTTCTCTCTTGCTTCGGTTGTCTCTTCGATGATCAGACCGACATGGATGGCAAGATAGGCTATCTCGTCCTCGGACAGCGTGACGTTGTATCTGTTGGATATGACATAGGCGATATGAACGGCTATGACGTACACGAACGGGTATTCGTTCTTGATGTTGGTGAACTGGCCGTTCTGTATCGTCTTGGAATTCTGCGCTCTGATGAGGAGATTCTTGATGTGGATCGCGAATCTCATCATGAATCTTTCGGAGTTGATGTTGACGTGATAGATCTCGTTGACGGACTCGACGATCTCGTTGATCAGATCCGTGACGTCCTGACCGACGATCTTCACGATGTCCTTGGCGATCTGGGTGCTTTTTTCGTCCTTGAGCAGTCTGGTCGTCATGAGCAGGGAAGCCTCGGCGATGTCGTCCAGCGAGAATGTCGCCTTGGAGTTGTACGTGCTGATCTGGTCGAAGATCTCGATGACCATGTCGACGATCTCCGGATTGGCGATCTTCTTCAGTTCGTCGATGGTGTAGCTGTAGCTTGCCTCGTGGTAATAGTCGGTGAACTCTATCCTCAATGCCAGATGCAGGATGTATATCAGCAATGAATACTCGTCGAGATAGTACTGATACTTGGCGAAGATGCCCAGGACGATCTGCTGGATCTGGTCCAGCTTGACCCGGTGAAAGAACTTCTGCAGGGTTTCGATGTTCATGCTGGCCTTGGACAGTTCATCGTTGATGATGCTCATGATGAGCTGGTTCTTCGCCACGGCGCTTGCGACCAGGTAGAGCCTGTTGTTCTTGGATTTGATGTATACGTTGTACGGCTCAAGATCTTTCTTGATCTTGGTCAGTTCGTTGTTGAATGTATACGGCGATATGCACAGATAGTCGACGGCTTCGGATATGGAGATGTTGTTGTTGAAGACGGCGAGCTGATCGATGATGTATTTCTTTCTTTCTTCGTAGTTGGAAGGGATGGAACTGTCGCTGGCTTTCGGTTTTTCGATGACGTCGTTCAGCCTGTAGCCGTGGTTTGAAGATATCACTCTTTCGCCTTCCTGGTTGATCAGCGAGACCAGATAGCGCACGCTGCGGGAATTGATCTGCAGGGCACTCGACAAGGCCTGGGTGGTCATCCAGTCGTTCTTCTGTCTCAACGTATTGATTAGCTGTTCGATCTTTCTTTCGGTACTGCGCATCTTTATCCTAATTTTACAACAACCGGAAAATTATTTAAATTGTCCCGTCCATAGACAAAATCGGTGAAAAAAACGTCAATATCCTGTGGGTATAATTTAGTTGACCTTATATGGTTTTTCGTTTTTGGAGGTGTTATGGCTCAGAATTTTGAACAGCAGGTCGTAACCATAATCGCTGAAGCCGGCGACAGCAAGAGCTACTCTTTCGAGGCTATGAACGCTGCAGCCGACGGCGACTTCGATGAGGCCGGTAAACTTCTTGCCAGTGCAAAGGAATCACTGCTGAGGGCTCATCAGGCGCACACCGAATTGCTGGTTGCGGATGCCAACGAGGGCATTGAACTAAATTTTCTCATAGTTCATGCATCAAATCATCTTTCTATCGCTGATCTTTCCGCAGATCTGGCGGAACAGATCATTAAAGTCTATGAAAGGGGGGCGAAGAATGCTTAACATCGTTTTGTTATGTAACTGGGGCGCAAGCACAGGCATGCTGGCAGAAAAGATCAAGGAAGCTGCTGATGCAGCCGGAGTCGAAGCTGCCGTCAATGCGTACAACATCAACGAGGCCGCCAATGTCAGCAAGGGTGCCGACATCGTGCTTCTTGGACCGCAGGTGCGCTTCAAGGCAAAACAGATCATCAAGGATAACGATCTGACTATCCCTGTTGTAGCAATGGATCCGCAGGATTACGGACTGCTCAAGGGCGACGTTATTTTTGAGAAAGTCATGAAATTATTAGAAGAAGGAAAAGAATAAAGAAAGGGGACAAATATGTCTGAAAAAACAAATGCTAATCTGGGTTGGGTCGACAAACTAGCCGATGCTCTGACTCCTGTAGCAGAAAAAATCTCATCCTTTTACCTGGTAACAGCATTATCTCAGGGTATGCAGATGAACATGGCTGTTATCATCGTCGGTTCGCTCGCTTGTCTGCTTGCGTTCATCGACGTTCCGGCTTGGCAGGCTTTCCTGGCAGCCAACCCGGTAGTTCAGCTGGTATGCATGAAGATCCAGTCAATGACTCTGTCTATCTTCGCTCTGTATCAGCTGGTCGTTCTGCCTTATGTCTACGCAAACGCACTGGGCATGAGACAGGCGCTCGCCATCGTTCCGGTAACAGTTGCAGCTTACCTGCTTCTGATGCCTCATGAGCTCTACACCGCTATCTACAGCGAATGGCTCGGACACAAAGGCATCATCGCCGTCATCCTGGTAACGCTCGTCGTCGTAAGGACCTGCAAGTTCTTCATCGACCACAAGCTTTCGATCAGGATGCCTGCGGGCGTTCCTAAGTTCGTCGAAGACGGTTTCGCACTGGTCGTTCCGGCAGCTCTGATCTTCGTCGTATTCGCCATCATCGAGCAGCTGATGGAAGGAACCACATTCGGATGCATCTACAACGTTGTCTACACGCTTCTGCAGAAGCCGTTCTCAGCCGTAGGTCTTTCACTGGTAGGTTCAACCATCACCGAAGCCACAGCTACGCTGTCCAACTTCCTCGGTCTGCACGCTTCAACGATCGTCGGTTTCATCGATCCTCTGAGAAACGCCGCAAACCTGGAGAACCTCGAAGCATGGCAGGCCGGCCAGCCTCTGCCTAACATCATCTGTCAGGCATTCACTTCTCTGGCTGTTCCTGGTGCCGGCGGCTGCGCTATCTGCTGCACACTGGCATTCCTGCTCTTCGCTAAGTCTAAGAGATATCAGACCATTTCAAGGATCGCCGTCGTTCCTGGCATCTTCGGTATCGGCGAGCCTATCCTGTTCGGTCTTCCGGTCATGCTGAACGCCAAGATCTTCATCCCTTGGATGGTAGTAACGATCTTCAACCACATATTCTCATATGTCGTCATCGCTACGGGTCTTGTCGGAAGAATGACAGGCGTATCCGTATCATGGACTATTCCTAACTTCATCGCCGTATGGCTCGCATCTTCAACACCTCTCAGATGCTTCATCGCTCTGATCGTTGAGGTTGCCATCGACCTGGCTATCTACTATCCGTTCGTCAAGATCATGGATAGAGAAGCTCTGGAAGAAGAAGCTGCTGCTGAGCAGGCATAACAGCTTGAGTCCTGATTTAAAGGTATATAGTTGATAGACAAGCTGGCTGTTATTCAGCCAGCTTGTATTCTAAAGAAAGGGGCATCATCATGATACATCCATATTATCCTCATCTGTTTTCACCATTGAAGATAAACAGACTTGTCCTGAAGAACAGGATATTCTACGCTCCGGTAGAATACTACCATGACCGTGCCCTGGCGGGTGCGGGCGTGATGATGAGAGGTACCAGCGGAACGCTGAAGGACCAGCACTGCAGGATATCCAAAGGCAGCGGCTGGATGTTCGACGGAAACAATATCCAGAAAACCAAGGATGAACTCCTGCTGATCAGAAGGAACGGTTCCCTGACTTCCCTGGAAGTCATGCATGCGGGCAATCTGGCGAATCCTCCCGAGGGAGATTTCGTCTACGGACCTAGTGCAGGTACCAACAAGTACGGTCTTCCGATCAAAGAGATGGACCGCGCGGACATGGATCATATCATCGGTGAATTCGTCGAGACTGTATTGAAGGCAAAGCAGATCGGCTACGACATGTGCATGCTGCACTACGCCCACTGCTGGCTTCCTTCGCAGTTCATGGCCCCCGGCATAAACAAGAGAACGGACGAATACGGCGGTTCATACGAGAACCGCGTGAGATTCCCGAAAGAGATACTCAGAGCCGTAAGAAAGGCTGTAGGGAAGGATTATCCTCTCGACATGCGTATCTCCTACTATGAGAACTTCGACGGCTGCATGCCTCAGGACGAAGTCGCAAGATTCGTTAAAGAGGTCGCCGAAGAAGGACTCATCAACTGCGTCAACGTATCCTTTGGCGGACATCTGGCCAAGGGAGCCCTCGCTTCTCCGGGCTCTTTCACTCCCGACTGCTGCTTCGTCGAGGGAGGTGCGAAGATCAAGGAAGCCGTAGGGGATCTGATACCTGTGGTCATCGTCGGCAAGATCATGACGCCTGAAGAGGCGGAAGACATTATCGCTTCCGGAAAGGCCGATGCGGTAGTCATCGGCAGGGCGTCGATAGCCGATCCATACTGGGCAAAGAAAGCCTTTGAAGGAAGAAGCAGGGACATCGTTCCGTGCATACACTGCGGAAAGTGCTTCTCGCTGAGGTGTACGATGAATCTCAGGGGCTACTATGAACATCTCGTTCCTGCGGAAGTTCCTGTAGCCAGAAACAAGGAAACAGTGGTCGTCATCGGAGGAGGTCCGGCAGGGATGAATGCCGCCATCTTCGCCCATCAGGCAGGCCACAGAGTAATATTGTACGAAGCAGGAAAGCAGCTTGGCGGACTGGTCAGGATAGCCGGTCTGGACAAGTACAAGAAAGAACTTAAGGATTATACGGAATATCTCGTCAATCAGCTGTCATATACCGATGTGGATGTGAGACTGAATACGAAGGCGACCGCCGACAAGGTCAGGGAAGATGATCCCGACCGCATCATCCTGGCGATGGGTTCGGTTCCAACGACGCCGAGGATCCCGGGAGCGGAATATGCGATGCAGGCGGTTGACGCACACGAAAAGCAGTACGAGATAGGCAAGAGAGCAGTGATCATCGGCGGAGGCCTGACGGGAAGCGAGTTTGCCTGTTCGCTGACGCTCGACGGTCATGAAGTCACTGTCGTTGAAGCCACCGACAAAGTCGGAGGCGAAGGCATGGATCTGACGTTCTATCCGGCAGACCTGATGAAGGAGCTGGGTGTGAAGGTCATGAAGAATTCCATGGTTACCGAAATCGGAAAAGACCATGTTGTGGTGAACGGAGAAAGGATCGACTGCGATACCGTCATTCTTTCCACCGGTTTCAGATCCAACAACATGGATATGGAGCAGTTCTATGACGTTGCGTTCAAGGTCACCGCGATCGGTGATCTCAGAAGACCGGCAACGATCAGAGAATGCATAGAGGAAGCTTATTTCTCTGTAATAGATGTATAGAAGGAGGAAACAAACATGATAAGCATTTCCGGACCGCACATCGACGATATCGTCGCATACGTGGATGGCAATACCATCGACGGAGTCACCTACAAGTACGTCAGCAAGATGGGCATCAAGGCTCTTTTCGAGACCGACTGCGAAGACGAGGATGCCCTGGTGGAAAAGAAGGCACTGAAGAAAGATCTCAAGGCCCAGTTCCCGGCACTGATGCTTTACGTTCAGAAGGAAGGATAAGATGGCTTATCTGAATAATCTCTTTTCGCCTTTAAGGGTCAGAAACGTCATCCTGAAAAACAGGATCGTCGTCGCCCCGATGGGCATTCCCAAGGCAAAGCTCATATCCACCGATTATCTCGGCGGTCTTTCGTTGAGCGACAAGGCTCTGGGAGGATCTGCGGTCATAACCGTGGCTACCGATGCCCTGGCCAGACTGGCTGACGAAAAGAGTGCCTTTGACAAGTATGCCCTCGATGTGACAAGGGAAGTCTATTCCATCATGAAACAGGGCGGAGGCCTGACGATGGCCGAGATACCTTTCCATGGCGGAATGAACGAGGACGGATCTTTCCAGGGACCGAGCGACGGTACGCATTTCACCGGCGGTCAGATGAAAGAGATGACCAGGGAACAGATGGACAAAACCATCGGCGACATGTGCGATCAGGCACTGAAGATAAAGAGCTTCGGTTTCGATCTGCTGATGCTGCACATGGGACACGACTCTCTGTGTTCGATCTTCCTTTCTCCCGTCTGGAACAAGAGGACCGACGGATACGGAGGTTCCGTGGAGAACCGCGCAAGATTCATGATCGAAGCGCTGAAGAAACTCAGAGAGACTCTGGGCAATGATTATCCAATCATGGTCAGATTCTCAAGGGAACTGAAAGTCCCTGAGACATACGAAGAAGACGACATGCTTTATCTGCTCAAGCAGGTTGAAGACTACATCGACATCGCCAACATCTCCTGCGGCATGGACTGCTACGGAGGCACTGTCGAGAAGTATGTCGCGAATACCTATACCCATACCACCATATTCCAGCCGAGGATGTTCAACCTTGATTTTGCGGAGAGAGTAAAGAAAGAAACGAAACTCAAGGTCTGTCTGGTGGGAGGCGTGAGCGATCCTGTGCTGTGCGATGAACTGATAGGAAACGGTTCGATCGACATGGTGATGCTGGGAAGACAGCTTGTTGCCGATCCATTCTGGCCGAAGAAAGCCCAGGAGGAGAAGTTCGACGAGATCATTCCGTGTCTGAGGTGTCTCAACTGCTATCACGTGGCTACCAAGCACTTCAATACCCAGTGTTCCGTGAATCCGAGATTCAGAAGGGAGAACAGAGTTCCTTTGAAGCTTGAGAAGGCCGGTGATCCGAAGAAAGTGGTCATTATCGGCGGAGGTCCTGCAGGCATGAAGGCGGCGCTTACCGCGGATGAGGCGGGACACAGAGTAACGCTGATCGAAAAAGAAGGAAAGCTCGGAGGAAACCTGAAGTATGCCGACTATGGCGACTACAAACAGGATCTGAAGAAGTACCGCGACTATCTGATAAAGCATATCGAAAGAAGCGATATCGATGTCAGACTCAATACTGCCGCAGACATGAAACTGCTTGAAAGCCTTGACCCTGACAAAGTCATCATCGCCATCGGTGCTGATTTCAT
>JAGACP010000101.1 GCA_017614055.1 Erysipelotrichaceae bacterium
ATCGAGAGGAACAAGATCCTCATCGACGATGTCGACATCATGGATCTGGACATAACCAGTCTGAGGGACAATATCGCATATGTGCCGCAGGACAATTTCCTGTTCTCGGACAACATCAAGAACAATATATCTTTCGCCAACAACAAGGCCGAACTCAAGGAAGTAAGAGAGGCCGCGAAGTTCGCAGATGTCGATGACAACATCATCGATTTCGCCAAGGGCTACGAGACCGTGACGGGAGAAAGAGGTGTCACTCTTTCAGGCGGCCAGAAGCAGCGCATAGCGATAGCCAGGGCTTACATGAAGAATTCGCCGATCATGATCATGGATGATTCCGTTTCGGCCGTGGATATGAAGACCGAGGAGACCATCCTCAACAACATCAATGAGAAACGCAAGGGAAAGACAACGATAATCATCGCTTCGAGAGTATCTACCGTTTCCCATTTGGACAGGATACTTGTCCTCAAGGACGGAACGGTCGAAGCGTTCGATACGCCGAAGAAGCTGCTGAAGACATCTCCTACATACAAGAAGATGGTCTATCTGCAGAAACTGGAGAGTGAACTGTAATGGATGAGGAACTTGAAAAACTGAAAGGGGATAAGAAGCTTCCCTTAGGCGTCATCATAAAGAGGACGCTTAAGTATGTGTCTGAAGAGAAGGCAAGTTTCATTGCCGCATTGTTTCTTATTGCCCTGAACGTCTTCCTCGATGCCGTCTCTCCGCTGTTCACGAGCAGAGTGACCGACGAGATAGTCGTTCCGAACATCAACATAAGGCTGGTCATCGATCTGGTGCTGCTTTCTTTCGGCATAACCCTGATCAACCAGATATTCCTCTACATTGAATCGATGATCCTGCAGAAATGCGGACAGAGGATAATCTACAGACTGAGGAACGAGATATTCGAACACATCGAGAACATGTCCCTGAATCAGTTCAACGAGATGCCGGTGGGATCGCTGGTGACGAGGGTCACTTCCTATACCGCCAGCATGTCCGATCTGTTCACCAGCGTGCTGGTCAGGATACTCAGAGATTTCGCGACCCTGGTGGGCGTATATGTGATCATGATATACATCTCTCCGTCGCTGTCCCTGGCGATGACGGGAGTCATCATCGTCGTGTTCATCATCTCTTTCTTCTTCTCCAAGACGGTCAAGGAGATCTTCAGGAAAGAGCGCGCATGCATATCCGACATAAACACGTTCCTTTCCGAGAACCTGGCGGGCATGAAGCTCACCCAGGTCTTCAACCAGGAAAAGACGAAGGACGAGCAGTTCTCGGAAAAGAACGAGGAACTCAGGAAGCAGAGATTCAACGTGCTGAAGGCTTTCACTTTCTACCGTCCGACGATATCTTTCATCTATACCTGTTCGATAGCGATATGCTTCGTGCTGGGCGTGAAATACGGACTGACGGCGGGCGAGATCGTGGCTTTCTATCTGTATCTGTCGAAGTTCTTCAATCCGGTACAGAATCTTGCGGACCAGCTGAATTCCCTGCAGAAGGCGTTCACCGCTTCGGAGAGGGTGTTCAACCTGCTAGATGTCAAGCCTGACGTGCTGGACAAGGAAGATGCGCTGGAGATAGACAGATTCGAAGGAAAGATCGAATTCAGACATGTCTGGTTCGCCTATACCGACGACAACTGGATACTGAAGGACGTATCGTTCACGATCGATCCCAAGACGACCTGCGCATTCGTAGGCGCAACGGGTGCGGGAAAGACGACGATACTCTCGCTGATAGTCAGGAACTACGAAGTTCAGAAGGGCGAGATACTGATAGACGGCATAAACATCAACGACATCAAGATATCTTCTCTGAGAAGAGCGATAGGGCAGATGCTTCAGGATGTCTTCCTGTTCTCGGGTACTATCAGAGACAATGTCACGCTGCATGACGACAGTTTCACGGACGAACAGATCCATGAGGCCTGCCGCTATGTCAATGCGGACAGTTTCATAGACAAATTGCCTAAAGGCATAGACGAAGAGATCATCGAGAAAGGCGAGAACCTTTCCCAGGGCCAGAGACAGCTTCTGTCTTTCGCCAGGACGATAATCCACAGACCGCAGATACTGATACTCGACGAGGCGACCGCGAACATCGATACCGAGACCGAAGTCCTCATCCAGGAATCCCTGGAGAAGATGAAATCCATCGGAACGATGCTGGTGGTGGCGCACAGACTGTCTACCATCCAGCATGCCGACCAGATCGTCGTGCTGCAGAACGGCGAAGTAGTCGAGAAGGGCAATCATCAGCAGCTGCTCAAGAATAAAGGATATTACTACAAGCTTTATCAGCTTCAGTTCGAGAACTAGTCATGGACATCTACATCAGAAGCAAGGAAGATCTGATCGAAGCGGTGGAAAGGTGCGGGATCGTGCCTTTCTTTTCCAACAACATCAAAGGCTTCTCCATAGAAGAGAACGTCGATCCCAGGGCGTACTTCTCGGACGGACCGGGAGTATGGGAATGGAAGGGACCGGTGATCCAGGAACTTCGATGCGCCTACGGAAAGTTCTTTCTGAACAAGGCCTGCTTCATATCGAAGGAATGGTTCCTGGACTTCGCCAACTACCGCAGGGACGGATATGATTTCGATGCCAGAGTCAATGACGGACTTGTGACATACAATGAAGAATACCTGTACAACCTCATATCATCCAGACATTCGATGCTGTCGAAGACGGCGAAAGCCCTGGGAGGATATGTCAAGCCAAGGGAACAGGGAAAGGATTCGTGGCAGCCCCGAAAAGGCTTCGACACCACGATAAACAAGCTGATGATGAAGGGCTACATCATAATCATCGACTTCGACTATGAAGTGGACAGGAACGGAGAGTTCTACGGCTGGGGCATATCGAGATATTCAACCCCCGAGGAATTCTACGGGAAGAAGTTTGCGGACAAATGTTACAAAAGGACTCCCGAGGAGTCCTATAAGAGACTGTTCAGACAGATAAAAAAGCTCAATCCCGATGCGGATGAGCTTCAGATCGAGAAATTTCTGGGTTAATCTTCCAGGATCTCGATGGTCTTGATCCTCTGATCTTTTACAGGTCTGTCTCTCATATCGGTATCGGAACAAGCGATCTCATCGACTGTTTCGATACCTTTTGTTATCCTGCCGAAGGCGGCATACTGGCCATCCAGATGCGGCGCATCCTGATGCATGATGAAGAACTGCGAAGATGCGGAATCAGGATCCATTGCCCTGGCCATGGACAGGACTCCTCTTTCATGTTTCAGATCATTCTTGATGCCGTTTGATTCGAACTCTCCCTTGATCCTTGTTCCGGATCCTCCCATTCCCGTACCGGTGGGGTCTCCTCCCTGGATCATGAAGCCGTTTATTACTCTGTGGAAGATGAGTCCGTCATAGAAGTGTCCGTTCACAAGTCTCACAAAATTATCTACAGTTATGGGTGCCGTTTCAGGATACAGCTCCGCTTCCATCACTGAACCGTTTTCCATGGTTATCCTAATATGTATGTTTTCCATGATATTCTCCTTTTTTCATTTATCATTATAAGACACGGTCATGTTGGTGTATCTTTATTCTTCTTTTGAAGTTATAATTTAGTTGAGGAATAAAAGAGGAATAATGAATGAATAAATATGTTGAGAAAGTGATCAACGATGCGAAAGTCAAGTATGCAGATCAGCCTGAATTCGTGCAGACAGTTGAAGAAGTTTTGCTGTCGGTCTCGCCTGTGATCGACGCCCATCCGGAATATGAGAAAGTGGACCTTCTGGGCAGGATGATAGAGCCTGAAAGAATGTTCAAGTTCAGGGTGGTATGGAACGACGACGAGGGCGTCGCGCATACGAACGTGGGATACAGATGCCAGTTCAACGGAGCGATAGGTCCATACAAGGGAGGCCTGCGTTTCCAGAAGAACGTCAACGAAAGCATCATCAAGTTCCTTGGCTTCGAGCAGACTTTCAAGAATGCGCTGACGGGTCTGCCGATCGGCGGAGGAAAGGGCGGAGCGGATTTCGATCCGGTAGGAAAATCGGACGACGAGATCATGAGATTCTGCCAGAGCTACATGAGCGCTCTGTACCGCTACATCGGACCGGATGTGGATGTTCCTGCGGGAGACATGGGCGTAGGCGGAAGAGAGATAGGATATCTCTTCGGACAGTACAGACGTCTCAAAGGCGTATGGGAGAACGGCGTGCTTACCGGCAAGGGTCTCACTTATGGCGGATCTCTTATCAGACCGGAGGCCACGGGATACGGAGCGATCTTCTATCTCAATGAAGTACTGAGCCAGCAGGGCGACACCATCAGAGGCAAGAACATCGCCGTCACAGGTTTCGGAAACGTGGCCTGGGGCGTCATGAAGAAGGCTTCGCAGCTGGGCGGAAAAGTTACGTACATGTCTGGGCCTAAGTGCTACATCAGGGATCCCGAGGGAATAAACACCGACGAGAAGCTGAACTTCGTGCTTGATCTGAGAAGAAGGAACGAAGTCGATCTCAAGTCTTACGCGGACAAGTTCGGATGCGAATACCATGCCAACGAGAAGTTCTGGGGCGTGAGCGATGTCGACGTATACATGCCTTGCGCAACGCAGAACGAGGTGGGAATGGAAGAGGCGAAGAAGATCGTTGAATCGGGAGTCAAGTATTACATCGAAGTCTCCAACATGCCTACGACGAACGAAGCGCTGGCATATCTCAGACAGAACGGTCTGATCATCGCGCCTTCGAAAGCGGTCAATGCCGGAGGCGTTGGCGTATCCGCACTGGAGATGTCGCAGAACTCCGAGAGACTGGTGTGGACAGAAGAGGAAGTCGAGGCAAGACTTCAGAGCATGATGGTGAACATCTACCGTTCATCGCTGAACGCGGCGCAGAGATACGGACTGGGCTATGACCTCATAGCCGGTGCGAACATCGCCGGATTCGAAAAGGTCGCCCAGGCGATGATGGAACAGGGCGTGTTCTAGAAACAATCGTTAAATCAAATGAAAAGCCGATCGATATCGATCGGCTTTTTTCTGGATCATTCTTTGTCCAGGGCATCCGTGAATACGAAGTATTTCTGAAACAGGTATTCGGTCACAAGATTGATGGCCATGTTTATGCCGGTGACAAGGTAGTCGTTCCATCCCAGCGTTCCCGTAAGATAGTTTCCCAGCATCGTGGACAGCGGCGTGAATACGCAGTAGTAGCCGAACACCTTGGCCATGGCCACGGGTATGTTCGCAGCGGACTTGAAGGTGAACTTCCTGTTCATCGTGAAGTTCCACAGGACGGACAGGATCAGCGAGATGAGATAGCTTGGCCACCAGCCCATGTCGATGACGTCGTTGAACAGGGCGAAGCTTGCGATCTGGATGATGCCTGCCGAAGCGGAGAACAGAGCGAATTTAATCGTCTGCAGCAGTTCTTTGTTTTTCATGTATGTATTTGTCTGCCTTTCTGAGTACTTCCTTCATGTTTTCGAAGGTCAGGATATCGAGAGTATCCTCATAGTCCAGGAGCTTTATCTCCTGCACCTCTTCTTCCTGTTTCACGGGTATCTGGTCTTCGTATGAAGCCAGGAAATATATCGACTTTTTATCTATGCCGTTGGGCATCGTGTAGTTCAGTTCATCGCGGAAATCTTCGTCGATCAGGGCCTTGATGCCCGTCTCTTCGAATATCTCTCTTTCCGCGGCTTCGATCTCCGTCTCCTCGTTCTCGAGGTGTCCTTTCGGAAAACCCCAGTTTCCGTGGAAGTCCCTGATGAGAAGATAACGGATCTCTCCGTCTTTACATGTATACAGTATTGCGCCTGCGCTTGTTTCGAACATACATAAATTGTATATTCCCTATGCATGCCGGCGCAATGATTTTACTGACAAAAACATATTGTGTAGAATGAAGTTATGAAACTGCTGATGCTCATAAATGCGAAGTCAGGGCTGAAGAATTCGAAGGCGCGTCTGCTGGACGTGATCGATGTTTTCTGCAGGAACGGATATACGGTCACGACTTATGTGACGCAGAAACCGAACGACGCCTACGGCTACATGATGAGGACCAGGGTGAAGTATGACGTGGTCTGCGTCTTCGGCGGAGACGGCACGATGAACGAGGTCACCAATGCCCTGATGAAGAAGGAACACAAGCCTTTGCTGGGTTACTTCCCGAGCGGTACGATGAACGACTTCGGATCGAACTTCGATCTTGGGACGGATTTCAGGCAGATCGCCGAAAGGATATGTGAAGGCAATGTCAGGGAGTTCGATGTCGGCAGGTTCAACGACCGGTATTTCAACTATGTCGCGGCTTTCGGGGCGATGTGCGACGTTCCGTTCACGACCGACCGCAATGCCAAGGAGATACTGGGGAACATAGCGTACATCCTTGAGGGGATATCGAAGCTCAGCAATATCCGCAGCAACAAGGTCAGATATACCGTCAACGGAAAGGAATACAGCAAGGACGTCCTGTTCGGTCTGATCTATTCGGGAAACAGAGTGGCGGGAATGGAACTGGAGACCAGGAAGAGGGCCAGCATCGACGACGGTTCTTTCAACATCCTGATAGTCGATTATGTCCCGAGCATCTTCGAGGTCCCGGACATCTTCACCACCCTCATCCAGAACAAGAAGTACATCCATTCATACCGCAGCAATGCCATCAGGCTGGAATTCGAGGATGACGTGGTGTGGACGCTGGACGGGGAAGAGGCGAAGATAAAGGATATTGCGGACATTTCGATGATGTCCAGGGCGCTGAAGATCCTGGCGTAGGTATATCTTCATCAGACAAATAAAAAAGACTCCTTCGGGAGTCTTTCTTTGTGATGATCTTATTATGATTATTTCATCAGAGCGGTAAGCAGACTGAGAAGTTCTGTACCGTCGGCATCCTTCTTGGATGTCTTCTTGTTGCTGGTGCCGCCGAGCAGAGTGCCAAGCAGAGCAGTAAGATCGTCTGAGTCGTTCTTCTTTGCTGAAGAAGAAGTGCCCATGCCGAGCAGGCTGCCTAACAGACCTGCAGCAGCGTTGTTCTGGCTGTTGCTTACTGAACCGCCGTTGAGCAGACCTGCGATGTCTGAGAGGTCGATGCCGTCAGAGAGGTCAACCTTGTTTGAAGAAGGTTTTGCAGCGGTAGCGGTAGTAGCCGTTGAAAGGCTGCTCAGAAGAGCCGGAGCGATGCTGTTGAGGATAGAGTTTACTTCTGCGGTAGTAGCGCCTGACTGCTGAGCCAGGTTGCTTACGACAGCGTTCTGGTCCTTGCCCAGGATGTGGCCGATGATCTTGGCACCGTCATCGGTGTCGGCATTGGCGATCTGGTTTGAAACAGTATCCTTGTTGTTGTGCTGAGTAAGAGCACTCAACAGCGACTGAGCGCCGTCCTTCTTGGAAGCGTTCTTGGTCATGTAGCTGATAAGCATTGGAATAGCCATCACAAGCAGCTTTGAAGTCAGATTGGATGAAACGCCGGTTTTCTTTGAAACCGAGTTTACGGAATCATTTGATGTCATAGATCCCAGTAACAACTGTAATAAATTCATTAATTGCCTCCTTTTATTATCAGTAAATCATTTGATACTTATATTTTAGTTTCAAAATAATCAAATGTAAACAATATGGATACAGTTTGGAACGGGGAGGACGGAAGAAGCGGATATGTCAAAATATGGTAAAATATAGTAAATGTTCAGACTGCTCAGAAAGTATACGAAAGACGGATTGTCAGCCGCTATCCTGGGGCCGTTTTTTACTGTTCTGGAGGTCATCTGCGACGCTTTCATACCTCTGGTAATGTCGGATATCATCGATGAGGGCATATATGCCCTGGGCGGGGATATGACCTATATAACGAACAAGGGACTGCAGATGGTGCTGCTGGCTTTCCTGGCGGCGGTATGCGGTGCTCTGAGCGGTCTTTTCTCATCCATATCGTCTACCAAATTCGTCAGGAACATCCG
>JAGACP010000102.1 GCA_017614055.1 Erysipelotrichaceae bacterium
AGAATCCGCCCAGTCCCTTGACGGAAGAATCTCTTCCCGTCTCCAGCATCAGCTTGCCGAAGATGTCGTCGAAATCATAGACCGACAGATTGGCATCAGGATAATCCTCGTTCAGAGATTCTATCGCATATTCCTTCAGCTCCTCAGGTATCTCCCTGGTATAGCCCCACAGACGTACCCATTCGCTGTCGTCGAACTGATCGGCGAAATAATCCCAGTCCTTCTCCTAGATGGAGATGATGTAGTAGTAATCATCGTCATAGGCGATATAGTATCCCAGATCATCGCCGTATGAAGCGACCTGATAGAATCCGGTCGTATCAAGATAGGCTATCCTGTCTTTCTTCAGTTCGCCGTCGTTGTAGTAGGCTACGATGGCATCATTGAGATGCTCGGCCTTGCTGATGTTGTAGACAGTCCTTCCGACGGAAACAGCCAGAAGAGCCAGTGCCACTATCAGTCCTATCAGACCGATGATCATGCTTCTGGAAGCCTTCTTGTATTGTCTTTCGATATCTGCGTTGTTGAACATAATATTCTCCCCCATACTCAATAATTCTATAATAAATCCCTTATACAGACAAAGCCCGCTTTTCAGCGGGCTTGTATCCATAATTGTTTCTTCGTTACTTCTCTACGTGCACGTAGTATGTTTCGGAAGTCACATACAGCGAACTGCCGTCGGAGAACGTGAAGTACACAGGAACATCCGTCGTCTCGAATATCGCGCCTTTCGCATATACACAGCCATTTCCATCGATATCCAGCGCTGAAGTATGCGTCGTATGGAAATCCAGTTCCAGCGTGACATCCTGCTTGTTGTAGTTGCCGTCATAGTAGGAGATCAGATATCCCGAATAAGGGATCTTCTGTCCGCTTCCGGCCTTGACGCTTACATAGTTGTCCATCGAGAAGACTACCGCCTCTCCTTCGACATTGACCTCGACCTCGGCATAAACACCGTTGACGGCAGTGACGGTGATCTTGGTCTTGCCTGGCATCACGCCCGTGACATTGCCGCTTCCGTCGACCTTCGCTATGCCCGGATCAGCCGATGTGAACGTTACCGTCTGGTCAGCCTTTTCTGGAAGCGTCTTGGCATCGATCTTGCCCGTGTTGTTGTAGTAGATCGTCAAAACCTTCGGATCTACAGACACAGAATCAGGTCCCTTGGCCTTCGTCTCGAATTCCACGGTCAGCTTCTGGCTTCCGCAGGTGACATCGATGGTCGTCTTGCCCGGTGATACCGTCGTCGCATGGCCCCTGTCATCGATCTTGACTACGCTTTCGTCGTTTGACTTGAAGACCATCTTGTCGGTGGTGTTGCTAGGAGTTGCCTTGATCTCCAGATCCCAGTCTTTCACGCCTTCCTTCGCCCAGTAGTAGTTCTGCTTCGAGGTAAGACCCGTACAAGGCACGTCCTTAGGTTCAGGATCGGTATTCGTATTTCCTCCTCCGCCGTTATCCGCGGTCGAACCCTTGGTCTCCGTGGTCGAGAAGATCTGATCGGAGAAAGAACCCGCCAGACTGGTCTTCAGCACCAGGGTATCCGCATCCTTTATCTCAAAGATGACCTTGTCATAGTTGCCTACGCCGCTTTTCTCGACATTCAGCGTGGCGACATTCTCGCTGACGGACCACGTTCCTTCAAGCTCATAGTAGCCCTCGAAGAAATTGTCCCTGAAGACGAAACTTCCGTCCTTGCCGAACCACACCTTCGAATGATCCTCGTTGCCGTATTCATCGATGGTATTGTAGTAAGTCTTTCCGGAAAGATCGAAACCCTCATCTTCCTTCTTCCCTGATGAACATGCGCACAACATCACGATCATCAGCAGTACCGCAAACAGTCTGATCTTCTTCATGTCAGATCCTCCTTTCATCATAAACAGATGCGCAAAAGAACTCTCATCTGTTTCTCTGATTATGTATTTCTCTTATATATCTATATATTAACACTTTTATTGACAATAAAAAGATGGCGCGTTCGCTTCGATACGGTTGTCCACTAACCGGACAGACAGATCATTGCCGGTATCATATTCTTTATATACGACAATCATCACTTCCTGATGTCATAAACGAACACTTCATGTATTTCTTCGGTATAGCCGTCATAGAAACCTTTCGGCATTCCCAGGACTATCCTGGCTCCTCTGTTGTACAGAAGCAGGAAGTGACCGTTCTTCCTGTCGAAAGACAGACCCTCTATCTCTCCCTGCCTTATGACGTCATCGAAAGTCTTCTCCGGTTCGACAGACGCGCTGATGCCGTCTTCATTGATCGTCACTCTGTACATATGATCAGGTTCATCATTATCCGCATCCCCGTCATCGGCAGTCACATACAGATGACCGTCGTGGCAGGCTATGCCCTGCAGCCATCCTGGCGCAGGATCCATGAGGATCCTTCCTTTGTATGCCCCGGTCTCAAGATCATAACTGTACAGATATGAACTCGACTCGTCGTCTATCCAGGAAGTCATGTACACGGTCTTTGAATCATCATCTGCCGCGATCCCCGAACATTCCTTCTGACCCGTATCCGGATCGAAAGGAAAGACCCGCTTGAGTTCCAGGGTATCGCCGTCATAGACCGCAACCTGGATATTCTTCCCGACTCCGTCCATAAAGTATTCCACACCGAGATACAGTTCATTATCATATACGTCGATATCTCCGATGTGGTTGACTTCCAGTTCATAGCTTCTGAACGGTTCATCATTCTCGCACACGATGTTCCAATCCCGGTCATACTTGGTCAGGGTCGTCGATCCGCTCACCCAGAAATATTCGCCGTCAGTACAGATGCCCTGCCTGCCGTTGACCTGATGCACAGACAAAAGTTCATAGTTCCTCATAGATATATCATCCTTCTGATTATTGCTGCAGCAGGTCAGAAACAGACATGCAAGCACCGTCATCACTTTCTTCATCTTTATTTCCTCCTAGAATATCATCTGCAGTATCCAGTCGACGATTATCTCGTAATCATTCCTGTTCCGGATGTCTTCGAGGATCTCCTTTGCCTGTTTCACGTTGTCGGTGATGATATAGTCCGCATATGACATAAGGAAATGCCTCTGTCTGGATTCGCTGTTCGGCGTCCATACCAGGACTTTCTTGCCCTGGTCATGTATCGCAGTGATGATCTGACCGGTCGCCGATTCATCCTCCAGGCCGAGATAGTCGCAGTTGAGATCCGCGGTCCTTCCGAAAGACGCGAAAGTCAGATATGCCGTGTCGATGTCTGGATATGCGGACATGGCATAGTCGATGACACTGTATTTCAGGGATAT
>JAGACP010000103.1 GCA_017614055.1 Erysipelotrichaceae bacterium
TCTACTTCAGACTCGTAGCTGCCAACGGTCAGCCGGTCGGACGTTCAGAAGGCTACAACGCAAAACCTGCCTGCAAGGCCGGCATCAAGTCAGTCCAGAAGAACGCTGCTTCAGAGATCGAATAGGCGGATCAGAAAAAACGCATATGAAAAGCACCTTATGAGAAGGTGCTTTTTGTTTCTATCTTTCTCCCAGATTGAAGTCGACTCTCTCCAGCAGATTCATCTGGGCATCCGGATTCTCCAGCAGTCTCTTGGACTGGTTCAGGATGGCATCCTCGACCAGGTTCCTGGCCAGACGGCCGTTGCCCGAGTTAGGATCGCCCTTGGCCTGAATGATCGTGAAGTAATCCTGCAGAGGCCTTAAGGCATCTTCGGCGATGACATAGTCCTTGCCCTTGGCAATGGACTTGGCTATCAGCATCAGCTCCTCGCCTGTATAATCGGAGAATTCGATGATGTTCGCAAACCTCGATTTCAAGCCCGAGTTGGCTTCCAGGAACTCCTTCATCTCCTTGGTGTAACCAGCCAGAATAACGATCAGATCGTCGCGGTGGTCTTCCATGGCCTTGACCAGCGTATCGATGGCTTCCAGACCGAAGGAATCGTCCTTGCCTCTGTACAGCGAATAGGCTTCATCGATGAACAGGACTCCGCCCAGAGCGGACTGGATCACCTGCATCGTCAGCGGTGCGGTATGACCGACATACTTGCCGACCAGATCGGCTCTGGTGACTTCGACCAGCTGGCCCTGTTTCAGGATGCCGCAGGCCTTCATCATCCGCGATACCAGCCTGGCGATGGTCGTCTTGCCTGTACCCGGATTGCCGGTAAAGATCATGTGCTTGGAGATCTCGTTGGTCTTGAGGCCTTTCTGCTTTCTGATCTGGTTGATCTTCAGGAGGTTCTCCAGAGACAGCAGATAGTTCTTGACGTCTTCAAGTCCGACGACTTCGTCGAGCTCCTTCTGGATCTCTTCTCTTTCAGCCCTTGAATCGTCGATGACATCCAGATCGATCGCCAGTTCGTTGAAGGTGGCCTTGATGGTCTCGTCGTAGCTGATCGTGACTTCGCTCACTTCGTCGTGCTTTAAGGCTACATCGACCATCTCGTTGTAGATCTTCTTGACGGTCGGACTCAGCGAGTCGATGCCGTCGTTAGGTTCATAGATGGATCTAAGATATTCGTTGATGCTGTGATCGACGTTCAGATCGATTTCCAGCTGGCCCTTGCATCTGGTGACCAGCGATTCTACCAGCTGATCGATGATCCTGACGAGCGATTCCTCGTCGAGCTTCTTGGTCTGGACCTTGTCATCGATGAAATCGATGAAGGACTTGCCGAAGATGTCCATCAGTTTGGTCGGATTCTTTTCCGAGACGAAGACCAGGATCTTGTCGTTGCCTTCCAGATGATCGATGATGTCGCCGGTCAGGGCGTTGCTGACTTCCACCAGCTGATTGTTCTTGAGGGAAGAGCGCTTGCTTAGGACGACCGTTCCTTCCATGACCAGTTCCGCCAGCATCCTGTTGTAGATCGGCGAAGCCTCTTCGAAATTCTCGATCAGGACGATCGGATTCCTGCCGCTGAGGGCCACATACAGGTCCTGCAGGAAGAGCACTTCCTGGGAACTTGACTGATATCTGGACATGTCCAGGATCTATGTCTCGCTCGATACGGTAAGACCGTATTTCTTGAGCAGCTGGCCCATGGTCGTGACCATCTGGTATCTGCCCGTGCCGTTGCTTCCGTAGAGGATGATCGAGTTCCTGATCTTCTTCGGATCGGAACCGACGACGTAAGGTCTTCTGAAGGCGGTCGTAAAAGCCTTGCAGGCTTCATCCTGCCCGATGATCGTTTCCGAGAGATCGCTGCAGATGTTGTCGAAGACTTCCTTGGAAGCCTTGCCCAGTACGACCGTTTCCGGTGTTTCGATGGAGATGTTGAAATCTCTTTCGATATCGGATTTCAGTTTCTTGAGATCGTCATCGGAGTAGTTGAAATGCTTGGTCATCTCTTCAAGATCCTTCTGGTTCTGCAGAAGGATCTGATTCAGTTCGCTTTCGGTATCCTTCAGGATATCGACGGAATCGTTGTAGATATTTGAAAAGCTTCTCTTTCTAGAGAAGACTTCTTCCATCATCTTTTCTCTGTCTTCTTTCTTTGCCATGATTAAAGTTTCTGATTGATCTCCCTGTTCAGTCTGTTCATCAAAAGTTCCTTGGATCTGTTAAGAGCCTTCAGCACATAGAAAAGTCCGTCGTAGTAGCCCTTTTCGTACAGCTGGGTCCTTGAGGTATATCTGTTGATCTCGTCGTTGACCCGCGCCTCGATGACATACAGGTCCTTGGAATTGTTGTAGGCATCCTGGTAGTACTTCTGCAGGGCATCCTTGTGTCCTTCGACATAGTCGTTGTTTCCGGAACTGCCGTAGGATACATGCTCGATGATCCCTCTGAAGGCGCTGAAACGCGTATCGTAAGTACCGATATCCTCAGGGATCGTCGGCTTTCTGATCAGCGTCACATTCCCCGAAGACGAAGAGACCGTGTTCTTCGGACGCTGATAGGTAACTTCCCCGTTCTTGAGGGAATCGAGATTCGAAAAGATGTCGTCAATGTTCATTGAGTGCTGCTTTTCAACTTCTTCGATCAGTTTGAACATGTCGATATATTTGTCAGCCATCACTTCTCTCCTTTGAACGGCGCTTCGACCAGTCCGTCCTGCTTCAGCAAAGACTGCAGCGTATTGATATCCGCATTGAGGTTCATGTAGTCGCTCTCATGCAGGGAGTTGTAGATCGTCTTGAGCGCTTCGTTGATCAGCTTGACCGTCTTGACCAGCTGCGTCTCGCACTTCTTGAAATCATCGCCCTTGACCGGTGAATCCGAAAGACGCTTGTAGTCTTCCAAAATGCCGGTCAGGATCGGCAGATAGTATTCGTAGAGCTTGTTGAGTTTCGGGTCGATCTCACCGTCTTCACTGTCGACGACGTCGATCTGTTTCAGCAGGTCACAGGTCTGATACAGGCCGTTGGTGACCTCTTCGTTGCTTAATCCCTGGTTGAGGGTATTGATGGTCTCGATGAATCCTTCCGCCACGGAAAGATCCTTCTTCTTTCCTTCCTTCTGTTCCTTCTTGTCGGTCTTCTTTTCTTCCTCGACCTTGCCGCCCGCCTTGGCCAGCTCCGAGAGCGCATTGATGATCTTGTCGTATGCGCCCGGATAGTAGTTCTTGAGCTCGCTCAGCTTGCAGACCTTCTCTTCCTTGTAGTTGACATAGAGATTGTCCACGGTCGTATAGGTGCCGCTCTGCGTGCTGATCGATACGTCATCGAACAGGATCAGGGAAACGTTGTCCGCAAAGTACTTGGCCAGTACCTTGTCGATCTTCGCGTTCTTGGCGTTCTTGACATTGCTCTTGGCCCGGTCGCTTTTGCGGCTGTAGCTGCCTGTCATGTTCTGGGAAACGTTCGATCCCAGCCTGAACAGATACTGGAAGAGCTTGAAGAACGACGCAAAGACGATGGCCATTACACCCAGCGGGATGAACAGCTCCAGCAGATCAAAAGCCGCCCCGGCGATGGAGCCGAAGATATCCAGCATGATGATCATCATTATCAGTGAAAAAAACCCGAATCCGCCTCTTCTTCTCATAACAAAATCATTATATCATCATCGATTACTAAACAAGTGCTAATTTAATATCAAATTCACATATTCTACATATTTTTATATATAATGAATTTAAAGGAGGTATTCTGATATGACAAAATTTGAGGATACTGTAAA
>JAGACP010000104.1 GCA_017614055.1 Erysipelotrichaceae bacterium
ATGATCTTCCAAGCCAGCCTTCCATGTCGATAGAAGACTAGTGAAACTTATGAAATAATTCACAAATTATATTGTTTATATTATAATTTGGGTATGGCTGAAATATCTAAATCGACTCTGAAGAGATATCCTGTTTATCTGAAGGCTCTGAGGAAACTTTCCGAAGATGGCGTGAAGCGCATCATGTCTTCGGAACTTTCCGAGTATGTCGACATCAAGTCGACGACCATCAGACGGGATTTTTCTTTGATAGGCCAGCTTGGCAAGCAGGGCTACGGCTATGATGTGGATGAACTGATCAAGATCTTCTCCAGGGAGCTTGGCGAAGAATACGACGAGAAGATGATCCTGATAGGCGTGGGAAGGCTGGGAACGGCCATCCTCAACTACAACAACTGGAACCATGTGGCGGGAGAGATAGTGTGCGCCTTCGACATCCAGGCGGAAAAGCGCAGCAAGGAACCGAAGGTCAACGTACCTGTCTATCATATCGACCAGCTCAGGGAAAAGATGCCTGAAGGCTGCGAGATAGCGATACTGTGCATCCCGAGCGGTGCCCAGGAGATCGTCAACGAGCTTCATGATCTGGGTGTCAAGGGCATAGTCAATTTCACCAGGGAGCATTTCGTGCTTCCGGAAGGCATGATAAAGCAGGATGTGGATGTGGTATCGACCATACAGGAACTTGTGTTCGAAGTCAATTCGATGAAGAAATAGGGAGATTTGTTATGGAAATGTATTTTGTTAGAGAATTGTATGAGATGTCCCAGAGCGGATCGCTGATGGAACTGGATCAGCTCGAGTACGTATCTGTTGAGGGATGGGTGAGGACCAACCGCGACAACGGCCAGGTCGGTTTCATCGAGCTCAACGACGGCTCGTATTTCAAGAATGTCCAGATCGTCTACGGTCCTGAACTGGAGAATCACGACGAGGTTTCCCGACTGCTCACCGGTTCTTCGATCCTGGTAATAGGCAAGTTCGTATCGACTCCCGAAAACAAGCAGCCTTTCGAGATCCACGCCACTTCCGTCGAGATAGAAGGAAACTGCGAGGAATCTTATCCGCTGCAGAAGAAGAGACATACATTCGAGTTCCTCAGGGAGATCCCTCATCTGAGGCCCCGTACCAATACTTTCATGGCTGTCTACAGGGTGCGTTCCATCCTTTCGATGGCCATCCATGAATTCTTCCAGTCGCAGGGCTTCGTCTATGTGCATACGCCGATCATCACCGGCAACGATGCCGAAGGCGCGGGCGAAGTGTTCACCGTGACGACAAGGGACGACGGCAAGTACGACGAGGACTTCTTCGGCAAGCACGCTTCGCTGACGGTATCCGGACAGCTTCACGTCGAAGCTTTCGCGATGGCGTTCAGGGACGTATATACTTTCGGACCTACCTTCAGATCCGAAAATTCAAACACCAAGACGCATGCGTCCGAGTTCTGGATGATCGAACCGGAGATCGCTTTCGCCGATCTCGAAGACGACATGCAGCTGATAGAGGACATGGTCAAGTTCTGCATCGACTATGTCAGGACCAACTGTCCGGAGGAGATGAACTTCTTCAATTCCATGATCGACAAGACATTGCTGGAAAGGCTCGATCATGTCTATAATTCCACTTTCAGAAGGATGCCTTACACCGAGGCCATCGATATCCTTCTGAAGGCACCTGTCGAATTCGAAAACAAGGTGTCATGGGGCATGGACCTCAATACCGAACATGAAAGATACCTGTGCGAACAGGTCGTCAAGGGTCCGGTGTTCCTCACGGACTATCCTAAAGACATCAAGGCTTTCTACATGAGACAGAACGACGACGGCAAGACCGTTGCCGCATGCGATCTGCTGGTGCCTCACGTCGGAGAACTGGTCGGCGGATCGCAGAGAGAGGAAAGACTCGACGTGCTTGAGAAGCGCATGGAAGAACTCGGCATGGACAAAGAGGGCTACGAGTGGTATCTGGATCTGAGAAGATACGGCGGCTGCAAGCATGCCGGCTTCGGACTCGGTTTCGAGAGGATGGTCATGTATCTGACAGGCATGGAGAACATCAGGGATGTCCTTCCTTATCCTCGTACCCCGAGAAATCTTATTTACTGATAAATGATCGTACAGATTAACGGCGGCACCGTATTTTTCGGGGCCAACGACGTATTCGAGAATATCGACTTTACCGTAAACGAAAACGAAAGGATCGCTTTGGTCGGTCGAAACGGGAGTGGTAAGACCACTCTTTTAAAAGTGATAACGGGCGAATGCGACCTGTCATCGGGACAGCTGATCAGAAACAATAAGGCCACCATATCGTATCTTAAGCAGAATGCCCTGGCACTCACCGAAAAGACCGTCAGGGAAGTGTTCGATGAAGTGTTCAAAGAGATAAAAGACATCGAACGCGAGATGCAGGAAGTGTCTTCGCAGCTTGAAAGCAGCCAGGACGAGAAGCTGATAAACAGGTATTCATCTCTCGAAGAAAGATACAAGTATCTTGGCGGATACTCCTATCACGGGGAGATGCTTTCGGTGCTCAACGGTTTCGGATTCACAGAGAATGATCTTGACAGGAGCGTATCATCCTTCTCCGGAGGAGAGAAGACGAAGATAGCCTTCGCCTCGCTGCTTCTGGCAAAGCCTGATCTGCTTCTTCTGGACGAGCCTACCAATCATCTGGATCTCAGCACCATAGAGTGGCTTGAGAACTATCTCGCCAAATACAAGAAAGCGCTGGTCATCGTATCGCACGACAGGACTTTCATAGACAAGTGCGTCAACGTGGTCTACGAGCTTGAATACGGAGGGATCAAGAGATATGCGGGCAACTATTCGAGCTTCGTCGAACAGAAGAAGAACGATCTGATCAGACAGGAGTCCGCATACAAGCGGCAGCAGAAGGACATCAAACGTCTCGAGGAACTGATCGAGAAGTTCAGATACAAGAAGAACAAGGCGGCTTTCGCCCAGTCCAAGATCAAGTATCTTGAGAGGATGGAAAGGATCGAAGACCCGAAGAAAGCCGATACGAAGGCCTTCAAGGCCAGATTCGTCTGCGGTGTCAGGGGCGGAAAGAACGTCCTTAGTCTCGACCATTTCCAGGTGGGATACGACAGACCGCTGGCGGAAGTCACCCTGGAGATACACAGGGGCGACAGGATCTGCGTGATGGGCGACAACGGAACGGGCAAGTCTACGCTGCTGAAGACGATCATCGGCGAGCTTGAACCTCTGGGCGGATACAAGATGTTCGGACATCAGATAGAAGTGGGATACTTCGATCAGAACCTGGCCAACTTCCACAGCGGGAACACGGTCCTTGAAGAACTGTGGAACGCCTATCCCGATCTTGACATGTACAGCATCAGATCGGTGCTGGGAGCCTTCCTGTTCACTTCCGACGAGGTGTTCAAGGAAGTGAACATATTATCGGGAGGCGAGAAGGTGAGGCTATCGCTTGCGAAGCTGATGATGAAGAAGGCCAACTTCCTGATCCTGGACGAGCCCACCAACCATCTGGACATCGTATCCAAGGAAGCGCTGGAGAATGCCCTGAAGGAATACGACGGTACGATACTGTTCGTATCGCACGACCGTTACTTCATCAAGAAGATCGCGACATCATGTCTGGTGATAGACAGCGACAAGGTCACCTTCTATCCGGACGGATACAAAGACTACATAGACGTAAAAGTCAAGGAAGAACTGAATAAAGAAGAAGAGGTCAGGGAAACGAAGCCTCTCAAGGAACTCAAGAAGAAACCGAAATACAACATAAAGAAACTTGAGGAAGAGATCTCTCAGATGGAAGATCTGCTGGAAGAGAAGAGATCTCTGAGATTCGAACCGGAATATTATCAGGACATGAACAGGATGAAGGAGCTCGACGAAGAGATCGACGACATCCACAACAAGATACACGGCCTCGAAGAGAAATGGGAAGAGGCCATGAACGAACAGGAAGAACAATAAGGAGAAAGATATGCTTAACAGTTATTTAAAATCGCGCATACCCGATGCCAGGAGACTGGTCAGGGAGCTGAAGAAGCACTATGACTATGTCTCCATACTTGGAAGTTTCGTCAATTCCAGGACGGTGACGGTATCGACTCATTCCAATTCCGTCGATGAAGTCGACAATGAATGCGGATTCGTCATCAAGGTATACAGGGACGGAAGATACTCGGAGTATTCGTGCAACGACATCAGGGATCTGAAAGCCAGTGAGATCGTAAAGGCGGTGAAACTTGAAAATGCGTACACCGGAGATTTCAGGGTGAAGATGCTTGAAGAGAAGGAACACGTCGAGGATTATCTCAGGGAAGACGGTGCGAAGTACACCGACAAACAGGTCATCGATATCCTGACCGATGTGAAGAAGAAGATCGAAAAGAAGGACAAGAGAGTCATCAATTTCCTCTCAAGATACATCAAGAGACAGACCTCGAACATCTTCGTATCCGACAGGAAATGCCTGAGCCAGAAATACGACTGGATCAACGTCATCACCTACGTCGTCGTAAGAGATGGCGACAACATCAAGTCACACTATTCGGCCGAAGGCGAGGCGGATAGCGCAAAGGCACTGAAACTGTTCACGAAGAACGCCGGTCATGTGCTGGAGATAGCGGTGAAGATGCTCAGCGCAAAGCCGGTCAAGCCTGGCAAGTATACGATCATCACCGATCCGTCCATTTCCG
>JAGACP010000105.1 GCA_017614055.1 Erysipelotrichaceae bacterium
CTGATAGCTAGACATCTTCTTCTCCTATCCTGATCGCGAAATCCGGACAGTGATACTCGCACTGCCTGCAGCCTATGCAGCTTTCATTGTCCGCGACCTCAACGGTCTCTTCGTTCAACCTCAAAACATTCCTGGGACACAGAGCGACGCATATGCCGCAGCCTTTGCACCAGGAAGTATCTATGATGATATCTTTCATTGTCTTCTCCATATGTCTCTATAGTTAATTATACAGACAATTAGACGTGTTGTAGAGACCAATTCTTGCGTATCAAAGATGATTCCTGAATCGGCAGGAGGAGACGACAGCATCTATTTCATCATGTCGCAGGAATGATCGTGAAATTCGGCTTCCGGTCCATACTGCAGGTAACGATCGATCATCATGCAGTGCGACTCTGAGCGCTGTACGTTTTTTATCACACAGGATGTAGTATCATAAAATCGTAGGGGGAGGTCGTGACCGATGTTCAACTTCAACAAAGATACCAAAGTGTCGAGAAAGAGCCTGCTGTTCGATGAAGACGTCTACTATGACAGGGACAACAAGAAACTCGGTTCATCAAGGAAAAGCTTCCTGAATGACCGTGAGACCGTCTATTTCGACAAAAACAACAGAAAGATCGGACATTCCAGACCAAGCTTCATGTTTGAAGGAGAAGAAGTATTCTTCGACGAGAACGGAAAAAGGATCGGAACATCCCGCAGCAACTATTTCAACGACCAGGTGACCAACCACTACGATGCCCAGGGGCATAAAACCGGCGAATCCAGGGACAGCTATCTGTTCTACGGAGACACCGTCTACAAGAAAAAGTAAACTGTTTCTTTCTCCTTTTGTGTCATATTTTAAATCCTTTCGGAAAAGACCCCGGATGATTCCGGGGTCTTTTCTGTCATTTCTTATTCTCTTCCAAGCACGATCAGCCTGTCGTTAGGATCAAGCGTGATCCTGTCCTCCAGCTCGGTGTTCAGTATCATCTGATCGTCATGGGAATATCCTACCAGCGTATAGCCGTAGGACAGCGCTATCTGCTTGAGCGCCGCGTATGAATAGTCTTTCTTGGTGGAAAGATTGAAAGGCTTGAGCGGCTTCGAATACAGTTCGTTTCCTCTGTTTGAAAGCAGTTCCTCGAACACTCCTTCCAGTTCCGTATTCTCCGACATCTGCGCCAGCACGAGCGAAGCGATGTTGGAACTGACGATGTAGTCGATCTTGTTGTTGCGCATCGCCACATTGTATGAGTTCTCCATGTTCAGCTCAACGGTGACGTTGTATGGGTAGTCGTTGGTCTCCTTGAGATCCATCAGCTTCATGAGCAGAAGGATGTTGTTGATGTCGGAATCCTCTTCGTTGATCGTCCTGTCGGCAAGTATGACGATATGTCCGGCCTTGGATGCGATCTTTGCAAGATTCTTCAGGCCATCGCCTCTGAAGAGCGAGACATTGTTCCTCTTGAGAAGATCCTTGCTGTAGGACGGCTGATCTTCGCCGTGCTGTACCAGCACGATATCCTTGATGTCCGAAGGGAGCTCTTTGATGATGGTCTCCAGCAGGACGTTGTTTCCGAAGATGAACAGCGTTCCCTTGGCTTCCTTCGCGGACTTCCTGAATTCCTTGTCTTTGATCCTCTTGAGTTCGATGTCCCTGACCTCGTATGTGCATTCGTCCTCTTCGAAAAGCAGAACCTCGTCACCTTCCTGGATGATTGTGTTCCTGTCGGGATTGAGCTTCACCTTTCCGTTGTGTTTCACGCCTACAAGCGTGGCCTTGTCGATATAGATGGCCAGTTCAAAGACTGTCTTGCCGTAGAATCTTTCGTCATGCTCGAAGTACAGTTCGTTTCCTTCGAAGTTCAGAAGTTCCTTGAAGGCGATGGAAAGACCCGGCTCCGTAGCCGTGTGGGCTATCATCTTGGCCATGATGTCGTCCGTCTTCAGCATGATGATATTGTCGTCCCTGATCTTGTTCTTCGGGAGAAGATGCTCGTCGTCAGTGACGCAGGCGATGATGTTGGCCTTGCATTCGGGATAATCCTTCTTCAGCATCGATACCGCCAGCAGCGCCTTGATCCTGACGTTGTCGTCAAGGGCGTTGATGATTACGACCCTGGCCTTGTCGATGGAACAGAATCTGAGATCGTTGATGTTCGTTATGTCGCCGTGCCTGCAGATGACTTCGATGTTCTTCGGGATGTCGACATTGTTGTGAAGATCCTGTTCGATCTCCGACTTTTCGATATCCGTGTAGATGACGATGCACCTTTTCTTGTCTCCGGTGGCGATGATCAGCTGGTTGAGCAGACCGTGTTCGCCGAGATTGTATCCCAGGATGACGGTATGGTCCTTCTCGATGACGATGGAGTTGCCGTTCCTGATGCTGTCGAGCTTGGCTTCGATGCCGCTGCTTATTACACCTATCAGGATACTGGTAAAGAACAGTCCGACGATCGCCGTGACGGTGTTGAGCACGATGTAACCCGCCTCTCCGTCATCGCTTGAAGGCATCCAGGCATTGACGATGGTCGCCAGCGAATCCCAGAAAGCCTCGAAGAATCCTTCCCTGAGCTTGAAAAGCACGATGACCACCGATACGAATATGACGATGGACAGCACGCAGATCATCATCAGCTTAATGATGCTGGCGGTGCCTTTGGACAGCTGTTTATCCAGCCAGTATTTGAATTTATCGGTCAGTTTGTAGTCGTTCATATGTTGCTGCTCCCCTGAATCTTGCAGATTCATGTTACTTCAATGATATCATCTAACCCCATGCTCTTCATAGACGAAAAAGGCAGCCTGTTCAGACTGCCTTTTCATCATCTAGGACTGCTTGTTCTTATCGTAGTTGTCCTGGATCTTCTTCATGTGCTTCTCGCTTATCGATCCGCAGCTTCTGTATTCCTCCACCGCATCAGCCATGACTTCGAAATTCATCTGCACTCCCTTGTCGTCATGGGTGTACCTTGCGGATCTGTCACGGGATATGCCGTAACGTTTCGCAGTCTCCACGGCATCGATGTTGGCACCGAGGAAGACGAATTCCCATCCCTTGCTTTTCTGTCTGTTCACCATCTTCTTGACTTCCCTGGAAGAATACCTGTGCGAGCTGTTCTCCTCCCCGTCGGTGATGATCACGAAGATCGTATGCTCGGGAACATCCTCCTCCCTGATGTACTTGTGTACATTCATGATATGATGGATCGCATCGCCCATCGCATCGATCAGTGCCGTCGATCCTGAAGGCACATAGTCGTCATCGGTCATCTTTCTTATCTTGTCCAGAGATACTCTGTCATAGATGACCCTGCTCTCGCTGTTGAACAGCACCGTCGATACCAGACATTCGCCGTCGACCTTCTTCTGCTTGTTAACGAAGGAATTGAAACCTCCTATCGTATCCTTCTCCAGACCGCTCATCGATCCGCTCCTGTCCAAAATGAAAACCAGTTCCGTAAGATTCTTTTTCATACTCAGTACCTCTCTTTCTGAGTAAAGAATAATACGGAACCGGAATCGAATGGTCGTTTGTCAAACGACATCGGTCAGACCATGATCTTCTGATCGTTTGCGAACAAGATCTCGTTTATTTCAAAGATATCGTAGATGTTGTTTTCGAGACAGTATTTGATGATGAGATCGAACTTCGAGCTTCTGCTCAGAACGAAACCCGCCTTTTCCAGAAGCGCATTGGTCTCATTGAGATCAAGTCTCATTCCTATGGCAAGCGCTACGGCGGTTATCTTTTTCGGTCTGTAGTTCTTCGTATTTTTGATGTGATTGAAAAGCTTTCTGTCGATGTTCGCCCTCTTGTAAACATCGGGATCTTCCATGCCCTTCTCGTCTATCATCCTGATCATGCATTCGGAGAATGATTCGTCAGGTTCGAACGTGTATGATTCATCCATCTGAATGTATTCAGGCGTGATCTGATCGTATGTGATCTCCGCATCATCGTGATATGCGGTTTTCCTGCTTTCAAGTTTTATGCTGTGTTGAACGCTGTAATCACTCTGCGGCGAAGGCCTGACATGATGCTTTCTTTCCACATAGTTCTTGTCCAGATAATCCCTGATGTCGGAATAAAGCTTGCTGGCGGTATCGAAAGCATCCTTGTCATATACCAGCAGATACACGTTCATTTCATTGCCGTCCAGGAATTCCGTGATCGTGTCGGTGGCGATCCTCAAGGCCTTGCCCTTCGGGAACATGAAAGTCCCTGAAGCGATCAGCGGGAAGGCTATGGAACCAAGTCCGTTGTCCCTTGCAAGTTCTAGGCTGTTCCTGTAGCAGGAAGCCAGGGCCTTTTCGGCATCCTCGTTCCCTTCTTCATACAATGGACCGCAAGTGTGGATGATGTGGCTGCAGTTTTTGCAGTCATACGATCCCGTGATGATGGCCTCTCCCGGTTTTAATTTCTTTCCTTCCACGAAAACGTCTAGTTCTTCTCCCGCCATCTCGTGGATGACGAAATCCGTTCCTCCCGAACCGGACAGGATCTCATCGGTAGGATCCACTATCGCATCTGCCTTGATATTTCTTATGTCGTTTCTGCTTATCTCTAATGGCATATCTCAATTATATACTATCATTCTCCCTGACCGTCGTACCTGGCTATCACCGCATCGCCCAGGATGAAACCGACGGTACATCTTCCTTTGTCTTTCAGAAGATCATACAGTCTTCCCGCACTGTAGGTGCCTCTGGCGACGGTACAGGTGGAATTAGCCACATAGCCAATCCTGACATCGCTTCCGTCGCATACGGCTATCGCCTCATCGTCATAGGGATTGTCGCGGTCCTTCTTCAGAAACAGTTCGTTCCCGACTCTCAGATTCGAAAGTCCGCCGAAATCATCCAGATGGTTTATCGTTACAAATATCTCTTTATCATGCATAACATATTCTCCTCGACTTAATGGTAAGATAAGCCATGTGATCTTTTTTTACCATCAATGATAGAATTGAATCATAGAAACAAGGAGATAAATGAATATGGCGGAAAAGAAACAGTCTCTGCTGGCTCTTATCGAGATCATGAAGAAATACTCCGACGAGCGGCATCCGTTGACCATCAAAGAGATACAGAACTACCTGCTGAACGAATATGACATCAATCTTGACCGCAGGACTCTGTATGCATCCATGGAACTGCTCAGGGACTTCAATTACGAAGTCAGCGAATATGACGGAAAAGGATACTATCTCATCGAAAGACAGTTCGAGAAAGGAGAGATACTCCTTCTGTGCAATGCCGTCCATGCCTCGCATTTCATCTCCGCGAAACAGTCCGACGATCTGATCAAGAAACTGCTCAACACCCAGTCAAAATACCAGCAGAGCGAATTCAGGGACAAGGTATACATGGCCAATCCATTGAAGACTCCCAACAGACAGCTGCTTCTAAACATCGAAGAAGTATCCGATGCCATAAGGGACAGCAGGCAGCTTTCATTCAGATACATGAGATACGACAGCAGCAAGCAGCTTGTCGAAAGAAGACCTGAACCGTACATCGTGGAACCCCGCTACATCGTCTATGCCGACAGCAGGCCTTACCTGATCGTGACCTCGCAGAATCATGAAGGTTTCATCCACTACCGTCTCGACAGGATGAAAGATGTCAGGGTCCTGAAAGAAAAATCAAGGATACTCCCGAAACAGAGCGATCCTTACGAATACGCCAGAAACAAACTCTTCATGTATACGGGAGAGACATATATGGTCACATACAGATGCAAAGAATCGGTCATGGACCATATGATAGACATCTTCGGAACGGACCTTCTGGTCATTCCGGACAAGGAAGATACCTTCATCATCAAGGTCAGGACCTCCGAACAGGGAGCCCTCTATCTCGCCCAGCAGTTCATGGAGAACATCACCATCGTGGAACCTGAA
>JAGACP010000106.1 GCA_017614055.1 Erysipelotrichaceae bacterium
CTTCTCCTTCAGCATCTTCTCCTCTTCCATCAGGCCCTTGGGATTGATGATCGAAGGGAAAAGATCCAGTTTCGTCAGCTGATGACCGCCGACCATGACATTCTCAAGGGCAGTCATCGTATCGTAAAGTTTGATGTTCTGGGAAGTCCTTCCGATGCCCAGCCTTGCGATCTCGTGGGTCCTGAGATTGGTTATGTCCTGGCCCTTGAAGAATATCTGACCGCTCGTCGGATGATATACGCCCTCGATCATGTTGGTGGCAGTGGTCTTACCCGCTCCGTTTGGACCGATCAGGGCATGGATCTCATGCTCATCGACCTTCATCGAAAGATCGTTGACGGCAGTCAGACCGCCGAACTGCTTGGTTATGTTTCTAAGCTCCAGCATCGCCGTCATCCTAAGCCACCTCCTTGCCTTTGTTCATCTTCTTCTGAACAAATCTTACCGCTTTCTGGAAAAGCGACCACAGTCCGTCAGGAACGAAGATCGCCATCAGCAGACAGATCGAACAGAACATGACCCAGTAGTAGTTCTGGAAAGCCCTCAGGAACTCCGGAAGCACCGTAACCAGTGCGGCACCCAGGATGTTTCCTGCGACGTTTCCGATACCGCCCACCATCAGCATCGCGACATAGTTCTGCGAATAAGATGTCGCAAAAGCCGTAGGGTTCAGATACTGCGTATAGCCCGCATACATGACGCCGGCCACCACCGAATAGATCGCAGCCATGGTGAATGCCTGGATCTTCAGCTTGGCGATGTCGATGCCCGTTGCTTCGGCAGCCTCGTAGTTGTCTCGGATGGATTTATAGGCTCTTCCCCACTTCGAATTGACGACCAGTACGGCTATCGCGATCATCACCAGCGTGAAGATCAGATTCAGATAGAAGTACGAGTTCTTGTCAGGGAATTGGAAGAAGAAAGGCAGACGGTTGACGCCCTTGTATCCGGTAGCGCCGCCCGTGATCTCCGTCAGGTTGTTTACGGTGATCCTTACCACTTCATTGAAACCGATGGTCGTCAGCGAAAGGAAGAATCCCTGCAGACGGAGAGACGGATAGCCCAGGGCTCTGCCTATGGCAAGACCCAGGACCAGCACCAGCAGCAGCGACAGCCAAGGATTGACGTTGTATGTCGTGTCGCTTATCGCGAACGAGTATGCTCCCAGAGCCATCATGCCGGCAGTGGCCATGTTCATCTGTCCGGTAAGACCGGTGATGAAGTTGAGACCCAGAACCAGCACGATGTTGTACAGCAGCATGTTCATGACCGACTGCACGTAAGAGTTGGAAGACACGAACAGCAGCACATATGCGGCCACTATCACTGCGGAAAGGATCAGGATGTATAAAGTCTTCTTTTTCATGCCGTTCACCTACGCTTTCTTCCTCTTGATGATTCCGCCCGGTCTTATCAGCAGGAATATGATCATCAGACCGAACGACAAAGCATCCTTCCATACGGATGGAATGAAGATGATGCCGAACTGCTCGATCAGACCGATCAGGATGCCGCCGATGATGGCGCCCGGATAAGAACCGAAACCGCCGATGACTCCGGCGCAGAATCCCTTGGTCGCAGCCGACGTGACCATGTTCGAAGAAACATTGTACAGCGGCGCGCACAGGATGCCGACGATACCGCAGATGACGGCGGAGATCGCCACGGTCAGGTTGATGCTGGCGGAAACGTTGATTCCCATCAGCGCCGCGGCGTCCTTGTTCTGTGAAACACATATCATTGCTTTGCCGGCTTTCGTGAACTTGAAGAAAGCCTGAAGCAGGGCAATGACAATAACGGAAATGATGATGATATAGATATATGATTCAGACAGTACCGTCGAACCGATATTGATTGACTCTCTTAAGAAACCCTTTACGGTAAAAGGCAGGGAACCCCATGACAGTCGGCAGATCTCGATGATGATCCTTGAAAGCATCATCGTACCGAACATGGCATACGTGACGAACTGCAGGTTCCTCAGCGGATTAAGGATCGTGGATGCCACCAGCACACCGAAGCAGGCCATCGAAACAAGAGTAAGCAATATCGCCAGCCAGTGAGGGAACTGCAGAGCTCTCTCAAACGTACCGGCAAATATGTACGCTCCCAGAACGATGAAACTCTCGTGGGCAAAGTTTACCAGACCCGTAGCATTGTAGATCAAAGTATATTCAGTCGCGATAAGCGAATATATGCAACCCATCGCGATCGCGGTCACAAGCAGCTGTAACCAGTTTACTCCTTCAAATACGGACATAAATGTACCCCTCTTAAAAAAATACCGCACCACCAAAAGGTGATGCGGTATCGTTATCACATATTAGTGATATTTAGCAACGTCCTTGACTTCTTCCTGTGAAGAAACCATTGACACAGAAGCTTCCATCGTAGGAACGAGGTTTCTGATATAAGTGATACCTATTCCATAGATCAGGTTGGTGTATTCATCAGCATAAACCGTACCGATGATTGACTCGTATCCGGAGATCTTTCCGATTGCTTCAGCGATGGCCTGAGGATCTGCAGAACCTGCATCCTCGATAGCCTTCATAGCCAGCTTGGCGTGGCAGTAGTACAGAGCACCCTGAACGTCAGGAGTTACAGTGTATGCTTCATTCCACTTCTTGGTGAATTCAACTGCCAGAGGGTTAGATTTGTCGGAAGCTGAATAGTCGGCAACACAAGCCCAGCCTTCTACCCATTCAGGCTCCATCATTTCAAGAACGTTCGTCTGAGCCAGGATCGGGTTCATGAACACGATCTGATCTCTCAGGCCCTGCTCATACATGGCCTTTGCGATGGCAACAGCGCCCTTGTCGTGGCATGATGATACCCACGCGTTGCAGCCAGCAGCGATAGCCTTCTGGATGTATGCAGTAAGGTCGTCGACTGTCGTATCATGCTCGTCGCGGTAGAAATCAACGCCATGCTCTGTGAAGTAGTTCTCGTAAACCTGAGCGGCACCTGTACCTGTATCATCGTTACCGCAGATGACACCGACCTTGAGGCCGTCAGCACTGCCGTTTCTTGCTACATACTCGTCTACGACAGCCTTGCCGAGGATAACGCCGTTAAGACCATCGTCGCAGCGGTTGTGCCACAGATAAGGGTTCTTCAGATCATCGATGCCAACGTTGGTGGCAGAGTTGATCAGAGCAACGCCCAGTTCTCTCATGGTCTCGTCCAATGCGATCGTCTGTCCTGAGAAGTAAGGCCCAAGGATGACTACTGCGCCTTCCTGTTCGACAAGACGACGAACAGTGGTATCGCACATAGCCTTATCGCCCTGGTCATCTTCGATCTTCAGAACGATCTTGTGATACAGACCATCAGACAGCAGAAGACCGCCAGCCTCGTTAACTTCATTGATAGCGAGTGTAGCGCCATTGGTAGCCTGTTCGCCACCGGCAGCCTGGTCACCGGTCACGGTAGTGGTAAGACCGAATACGATAGGATCGCCTTCAGTAGCGTCACCGCCGCCTTCGCCGCCGCCTTTGTTACAAGCAGTCAAAGTGAAGATCATCATTGCTGCAAGTAGCATCAACAAAAACTTTTTCATCTTTTTCCTCCTTAAAGTTTTTTGTCTATACCCTCAACTCCTATAAAATAATTTGTCCGACATATTTATGATATTATCGATTTTTTATAAAAGTTGTAAGATAACTTTATTATATATCCCTTGTAAATATCTAGTCAATAAAGCGCTTCCATTACGCGACACCGATGGTGATCAGAATGTTCGCATAAGTCCTTTTCTCTCCGGTCTCTATGGCAAGCACCACTTCTTCGCCCGGAGTCTGCTTCATGCAGGCATCGTAGAATTCATACCTTCCAAGAGGCGTCAGCTTCATGCCTCCCAGTTCCTTCTCGAATTCCGCGAAGATCTCCGGAGTAGAACCGTCTTCAGGTACCATGACGGCCGCAGCTTCTATCTCGCATACCGAATGGATGGCCTCGAGCACATCCGTAACGGTAGGAAGGCCGGGCTTCACGCCAAGGAAGACCTTCTTGCTGTTGCCGCTCTTTTCAGCCAACGGATAATTTCCGTCGGCGATGAGCACTTTCGAACCATGTCCGCACTTGCTCAGTGCAGCCATGATCTCAGGATTGATAAGTTTTGTCGTAAGCATAGTATTTTCTCCTATTTCTCGTTGTCTCTGAGTTTGCCGAGCGATCCTCCCGGATGCCACTTGACATACTGCTTCGGATCGACATTGGCACCTGCCTGCAGTATCGTGCTCAGTGCCTGCATCACGATGGTCTCCGACAGTATGGATGCCCTTGGCGCCCTGTTCAATGGTCCGCCTTCCTCATCCACGTGTGCCAGCAGATGTACTTTTGATTTCTTTGCCAGCCATGAATCCTTGTTTCCCGATACGCCGATGACGTCGCATTCATTGTTCAGTATCGTCTCTACGGTGGCCTTCATCTCCTCGGTCTCTCCGCTGTTGGAGATGAATATCACGACATCCCCCTTGCGCAGCTGACCGGAGCTTCCGTGAACCGCTTCCGTTCCATGCAGGAAGTAGCTTGGCGTTCCTGTTGAAGACATCAGCGAAGAGATATATCCCGCGATGTGTCCCGGTTTGCCTATGCCTGAAACATGTACCCTTCCGCCGTTCTTCACGGACTTCCTGATCAGTGTTGCAGCCTTGTTCAAAGCGGCCTCATCGAGATTCTTCAGGGTATTGTTCACTTCCTTCTTGGTATTGGAAACGTAATGATCCAGAGCCTTCTTGTCTTTGGTGTTCATATCATTACTGAAGCGCAGAGAGATCGGGGACCTCTACGCCCTTCTCCTTCATAAGATCGATGACTCTGTCAAGCGTAGGCAGCGAAGGCATTGCGCCGAATCCGCAGACGGTCAAAGCGGCGACGTGGTTTGCGAAGCACAGAACTTTCTCCATGTCGAATCCCAGACATACGGCCGTGCAGAATGCGCCGACGAATGAATCGCCCGCAGCCGTCGGGTCGACGACATTGAGGCCCTTGACGCACGGATAATGGAAGAATCCGTCATCGTTGAGAAGTGCGGCACCTGAGCCTCCCAGAGTGATCAGGGCGTTCTTCACGCCTTTCTCTCTCAGTACTTCACAGGCCTTCCTTACATCGTCCATGTTGACTTCATCGCCCTCGTAGCGGATCTCCACGCCGGTGATGTCCTTCGCCTCGTGCTCGTTCGGCGAGATATAAGTCAGATGAGACAGCAGTTCATCGGACAAAGGTGCGCTAGGTGCGCTGTTGAGCATTACCGGTACGCCTGCATCGTATGCGTATTTCGCAACGATCTCGTTGATCTCCATCGGGATCTCCAGCTGCAGGATGACCATGTCATAGTTCTTCACATCCTCTTTGAGGAATTCGACCTCCTCAGGTCTTATGGTCATGTTGGCACCCTGGATGATGATGATGCGGTTCTTGGTATCCTTGCCCTCGGCTTCTTCCAGGATGATGTCCGCTACCTGCGTAGGCACTTCCTCATCGAAAAGAAGCTTCTCGCGGTGAATCCCCGCCTCGTCGATCGTCCTCAGCAGCTCTTCGCCGTTGGCGTCCTTTCCGAGCTTGCCCACCATCGTCGTATCGGCACCAAGCCTTGCGACCTGTACGGCCTGGTTGGCTCCCTTGCCGCCCGGAGCCGTCTTGAAAGACGTTCCGATTATCGTCTCTCCCTCATTCGGGAAGACATTGGTGGAAAAGGTGAAATCCATTCCCAGACTGCCTACTATCAGAATCTTAGGTTTATTCATAACATTCTCCTATTCTATTTCAAACCCCTCAGCAATAAGCCTGTCGAGCCTTGCTTTCTGTTGATCATTAAGCTTCGCGAACGGTCTGCGGCATGTACCGCAGTCTATGCCCTGCTTCATGAACATATATTTGACGGCGGAGAAGATGCCCACGCTGACCATCTCCTTCACTCTGTGGTTGATCAGCGACTGGACCTTCTGAGCTTCTTCGATCCTGTTCTCTTCATACAGATCCATCAGTCTTCTGAAAGTCTTCGGATAAAGATTGACGGTCGTGCCTATCGCGGCATTCGCTCCGGCAACCAGTCCCGACAGGAAGATCTCGTCGAAACCGTTGAGATACACCTTGTCAGGGAAATCATTCTTCATCCTCTCCAGACCGAACAGATCGGTGGAAGTGTGCTTGATGCCTATCACATGATCATTCTCGAGCAGTCTTCCCGCATTGTCCCTGTTGAAGGAAACGCCGGTGAACTGCGGGATGTTGTAGACGATCACCGGGATGTCGGGAACCTCGTTCACCACATCCAGATAATAGTCCACGATCTCGTCCATCGAGAAATTGTAGTAGTAAGGCGGTATCATGCTGACGGCATCCGCTCCGGCATTCAACGCATGCTTCGCCAGTTCGACGACATCCTTCGTCGCCACCGTACCGATATGCGATATGACCGGAACTCTTCCCCTGACTTCATCGAGGACGACTTCCAGGACTCTCTTTCTCTCTTCCAGCGAAAGAAGCAGCCCCTCTCCCGATGATCCGCAGCAGTAGAAACCTTCGACACCGTTGTCCAGTTCAAACTCTACGAGCTTC
Organism: Erysipelotrichaceae bacterium; assembly: GCA_017614055.1. GTDB lineage: Bacteria > Bacillota_I > Bacilli_A > Erysipelotrichales > Erysipelotrichaceae > Colivicinus. Next base: position 6,565 of record JAGACP010000106.1, read on the forward strand.
CTTATCGCCTCCTCGTTCAGTGATTCATCTTCATTGAAAGGAGTGACCAGTGCCGAATAGATTACTTTAAGCTTATCCTTTACCATGCGGTCCATCCACCGTCCATGATCAGATTGGAACCTGTCATGTATCTGCTTGCGTCAGACGCAAGGAAGATGATCGCACCGTTGTATTCATCCTCTCTGGCCATCCTGCCGATAGGTATCCTTGCCTCGTAGTTGGCATGGAAATAATCATCCTGGGTATCTCTCCATACGCCTGAAGGCGTGAAAGTGTTCACCCTGATGCCGTTCTTTGCCCAGTAGGTGGCGCAGTATCTGGTCAGGTTGTATACGCCCGATTTGGAAGCAGAGTAGGCGACAGGCTTGATGAATGGAACGCCCGTCATCTCCTTCTTGTATGCGTAGATGTCCTGTACCGGCGACAGCATGCCGTAAATAGATCCGACATTGATTATCGAACCCGGCTTTCCCGCCCTTGCCATCCTTGCGCCTACCGCCTGATCGATCAGGAATGCGCCGACAAGGTTGACTTCCACGACCTGTCTGAATACGTCCTCAGGGAAGTTCTCGAAAGGTCCCGATACCTCCGGAGGTGCGGAAGGCTGGGTATCCAGTCCGGCATTGTTCACAAGGACATCCGGAGTCCCCCACACTTTCTCCACATCGTCCAGAGCCGTGTTGATCTCATC
>JAGACP010000107.1 GCA_017614055.1 Erysipelotrichaceae bacterium
ATCGCCATAATCCCCTGCACCGTAAGTCAGTGCATATTCTCTTGCCTTCTCTTCGTTCTTTGATGCAAAACCTACAAGGTCTATCTCCTTTACCAGGTCGCATGATCTCGCGATACGCTTGCTGATGTTGCCGCAGCCGAATATTGCCAGTTTCATATTTCCATTATATTACATATTCAAAGTCGGCCTTTTTGTGAAAAACAAAAAGGTGAATTGCAGCCATTGACTGTCGACCTCACGTAAGCGAGGCTGGCAGAGGCTATTCACCCTTTGATACAACCAAAGTCCGTTTCAAGAGGGTCTACGTCCCAGACGACGTAACTTCGGATGTAAAAATAATATCTCATACTTGCCTGATACATGCAAGATAAAAGAAAAAGTCCTTCAGCGGACTTTTCTTTTTTTCTGGTGCCGACACCGAGAGTTGAACTTGGATCTGACCCTTACCAAGGGCCTATAATAACCGTTATATTATGTCGGCCTAATAAATATTCTATACTAACTTAATCAGGTTGTAAAACCAAAAAGAAACACATATCGCAAAAAACTACTGCAAACACACAAAATAGATTAAAATTATGGCATAGGGGGTAACCATCATGGTTATTATTGCGACTGATTCCGCTGCCGATTTCGAAATGGAAGAACTGGAAAAGATGGACGTTGCATATCTGCCGATGTCCGTCAGTTTCGGAGAAGACCATTATCTGGAGAATATATCGATCACGAAGAATGAATTCTTCGAAAGACTGTTCGTCGACGAGAACTTCCCGAAGACTTCCCAGCCTTCACCTGCCGACTTCGAGAAACTGTTCTCGGAAGCCAAGAAAAACGGTGACGAAGTGGTATACATACCTCTTTCGCTGAATCTTTCCGGAGACTATCAGACAGCCATGTCCATGAAAGAGATGACCGACTATGACGGCATCTATGTCCTTGATTCAAGGACCTGCACGGGCGGACAGAGACTGCTGGTGGAAAAGGCCGTAAAGCTAAGGGATGAGGGAAAGACCGGCAAAGAGATCTTCGACTTCATGAACGAACTCAAGACCAGGACCGAGATCTATACAGTCATGGATACGCTGGAGTATCTGTACAAGAACGGCAGGATCGCCAACACGGCATACTACATCGCCCAGCTCGGCCACATCAAGCCGATCATGCATGCAGGATACTCGACCGAAGGAAAAGCCGACATTCCATCAAAGCATATCGGCATGAACAAGGCAATAAAGTACATCGTCGAAAGAGTCCAGGAAGAGAATCCCGATCCGGACTATCCTTTCTATGTCATGTATACCTACGACACCACCAACGCAAAGAAACTTCAGGAAAAGCTTGAGGAGGCGGGTTTCCATGTCGACGGCATCATACCTGTCGGAGCCACGGTAGGCGCCCACATCGGGCCCAATGCCTGCGCCGTAGCATACATAAAGAAATAAAAAGCCACGCAAGTGGCTTTTCATCTGTTTCTTATGTCGTTCTCCAGCGATTCGATCACCGTCAGTATCTTGTCCCAGGTGATGTTCTGTTTCTCAATCTCCATCTTCTTGAGATACTCGGCATTGTCCTCGTGCACCCTGGCATCGATGTAGGCATCGAACAGCCTTCCGAATGCCTCGTACTGGCTGGTATCGACCGCAGGATCCTCGTCGGCGATGGCATTCTTGATCGTATTGATGTAGATCTGGTAGTACTCACCCGATTCGAAATCATCGTCCATGGTAGAAAGACCGTATGCGCGGTTGTAGTAGCTGATGTCCCTCTTGACCTCGAGGAACAGCGACAGCGCATTGGCAAACAGTATAAGCAGGAATATCACTATCAGTGTCCTGGCCAGTCCTATCCATTTACTCTTCATTGCTCAGCCTCTTCGACACAAGCACCACGAATTCGCTTTCGCTCATGTCGTTGATGCTTTCTATGTCCTCGTCGTTCAGTTTCAGGAAAGACTTGAGGAATAAATCTAATTCCCTGTCCAGCTCCACCATATCGTTGTAGTAGACTTCGTCCTTCTCTCTCGTGCAGTACTTGTATTCGTCCTTGAAATCCTTGATGCTCTGGCAGCTTCTGACCAGCGCATCGGAATACAGGTTCGTTCCGAAATAATAGTTCGTCACATTCTCCCTGACTCTAAGATAATAATTTGCCAGGTAGTAGATCTTGTTGAAATCGGAATACCTCTGATAGTCGGCTCCGTACTTGTCATAGGTTATGACCAGACGGGCATAGTCCTTGTTCTTGATGAAAGTATCGAGTTCCTTCTTGACCTCGCTTACTTCCCTTCTGCTGGCGACTATCCTCTCGGCGATCTCGTAGCTTGCCGCATGCATCGGTATCATCGCCAGGTTCATCAGCAGCACCACGATGAGTATCGTGAGCACGCCGTAGCCTTTCTTGTTTTTCTTTACTTCGCTGACGACTTCGTTCTTGGTCTTCTGATAGTCCTTGTCCAGCTGGGCCAGCTTCTTCAGATGCTCCTGCGCTTCGGGGTTCGGCGTTCCGCAGTGCGGACATACGGCATCTTCCAGCGACAGAGGAGCTCCGCAGTTCTTGCAGTTAACCATCAATTCTCTCCTTTCAGATAATCCTTCAGATCGGAGAGTCTGATATATCCGTAGTCATCCTTGATGGAATCATATATCGTCCTCATCCTGTCTTCGCTGTAGCCGTATCCGGCAAACACATCGATCACTTCCTGTTTCATCTGTTCGAATTCTTCTTTTTCCTCTTCCGACATCATGCCGGTCTGGGCATAATACTCGGGGAAGAAAAGATAATACATGGCATCCTCAAGTCCATATTCATCCACGCCGTCCTCCACGTACTGCATGATGTTTCCGTAGATGACCTTCAGATAGTAGGCGGGATAGTGCTGCCACTTGTATACCGAAGAACTGTTCTGATCATAGAGCTTCTCGATCGTCTCGAAGTCTCCGTTTGCATATGCCTCATCGAGCTTGGAGATGTTCTCGTTCTCCCATTCGATGTCCTTCAGACGTCTTTCGTCATAGGACTTGTCGTTGTAATAGTTGGTGTTGCTGGCCAGTGAAACGGCCAGAGCCAATGCTATGCAGACGGCGCACAGCGCCAGTGCTCTCAGGATGGAAGAAAGGATGATCCTGCTTACGGATCTTTCCGCCTCCACCTTGAGTCCCAGCAGCCTGTCGATGACGTCAGATACCTTCC
>JAGACP010000108.1 GCA_017614055.1 Erysipelotrichaceae bacterium
ACAACGTCGTATTCGCCACGGCTCTTAATGAGCACGTGCGTATCAATATCATCAACTCCAGAGAGATAGTGGAGCAGGCCAGGATCTACCATGACCTGTGGCCTACATCTTGCGCCGCTCTGGGCAGGACTCTTTCGGTAAGCGCTCTGATGGGCCTGAGGCAGAAGGACGACGAAGAAGTCGTCACCGTCACCATTAACGGAAACGGTCCGATCGGAACGATACTGTGCGTCTCTCAGAGCAATGGTCAGGTAAAGGGATTCTGCGGCGATCCGCATTTCTACGATAAGTATCCGGAGACAGGGAAACTGGCAGTAGGAAAAGGCGTGGGAACGGACGGCTATCTGAGAGTCACCAAGAACCTTAAGCTTAAACAGAACTACACCTCTCAGGTGAAACTGCAGAGCGGGGAGATAGGGGATGATTTCGCCTATTATTTCTCCGTTTCCGAACAGGTCCCTTCGATAGTATCCGTAGGCGTGCTGGTAGGTACCGACTGCAGGGTGAAATCGGCAGGAGCGATGATCATCGAACTGCTTCCGAACCATGAGGAAGCGGACATAGAATACCTTGAGAGTCTTAAGCTCAGACCGATATCTTCCGTATTTGCGGAAAACGGCGATCCTCTCGATTATCTCAACAGTCTATTTAACGACGTTCAGGTACTGGAAGAAAAAAAGGCCTTCTATCACTGCGACTGTTCGAAAGAGAGATTCATGAGGAATCTTCTGACCTTGCCTCAGAAGGATCTTGAAGAGATAGCGCAGGATCCCGACATAGAGATAAAATGCGAATTCTGCGACAAGGTCTATCATTTCGACGAGAACGACATCAGAACCGTCCTGAATTATGTTTCATATAAGAGATAAGAAGATAGACAGTCCCGTCATCGTCGGTCCCATGGCCGGCATAAGCAACCAGGCGTTCCTGGAGCTTTGTTTCGAGTTTTCTGCCGGTCTGGTCTATACGGAGATGGTATCGGACAAGGCCATCTACTACGGCAATGTCAGGACCAGGGACATGATAAAGATCAGCGATGATCTGCATCCGGTATCGATGCAGCTTTTCGGCAGCGAGATGCAGACGATGGTCTATGCGGCGAAGGTGCTGGATAACGAGACGAACTGCGACTTCATCGACATCAACATGGGCTGTCCGGCAAACAAGGTCGTCAAGACCGGAGCGGGGAGCGCCATGATGAAAAACGAGGACAATACCGTCAGCATCGTCAGGCAGATAGTGAAAGAGGTCAAAAAGCCTGTCACGGTCAAGATGCGTCTTGGCTGGGATTCGAACAATATGAACTATCTTTCTCTGGGAAAGAAGCTTGAAGACGTCGGAGTGAGTCTGATAGCTCTTCATGCCCGTACCAGATCGCAGATGTACGAAGGGCATTCGGACTGGTCGCATATAAAGAACCTTAAGGACAATCTCTCCATACCAGTGATAGGAAACGGCGATGTGAGAAGCATCGATGATTTCATTGAGATGAAAGATAGCACCTCCTGCGACGGGGTCATGATAGCCAGGGCCCTTGTGGGAGATCCTTTCCTCATCAAGGAGATCTCCAATTATCTCGAGGGAAAAGAAAACATCCGCGTAACGGATGACATGAAATTCGATTACTGCCTGAGACATGCGCAGAAACTCATGGCCCTGCACGGGGAGAGGCTTGCGATATCCCAGATGAGGGGGCTGGCTCCTCATTATCTCAGCGGCATGTACGGTGCCGCGAAGTACCGCCGGAAGATGAATTCGATAGATTCATACGAGGATCTTGCGGACATCCTCGATGAATACCGCGAATATCTGAAGAATATCTAATCGTCGAACAGGAGTTTCCTGAGTTCCTTGAGAGGCTGGTTCTTGGCCAGTCTGGTGTTGTTTTTGTATTTCTTCTGCAGATTTTTGTATCTGTGCATGAACTCCTTGCTGGAGATCCTGAAGGCATTGTTGGAGAAGACTTTGAGCTGTTCGAGGTTGTCGGAAGTGACGACGAATATCTTGTATCCCTCGCCAAGTTCCCTGGTTTTCTGTTCGATGTATGTATCCGCCGTCTGTCCCGCCTGGGTATAGACGATGGCGATGTTGTACTGTTTCGTCATCACGGGGACGGGGACATTGTTGTTGTAGGCGTCGAAAACCAGCACGCACTGCTTGCCCACATATCCCTGATAGTCGCTGACGATGTCGATGACTTTGTCTCTTGCCGATATCAGATCACTGGCGGCTATCTCTTTTATCTCTTCCACGCTGTGCATCAGGTTGTAGCCGTCGATGAAATAGATCACTTCCTTGCTGGTCTTCAGGTCGGATACGTAATCTATCTTTCTGGGCTGTTTCCGGTTTGCCGGAAGCACTCTTTCCTTTGGCTTGTGCAGCGAATTATATACGCGGTCCAGCTCTTCCTGTTTTATCTTGGGCATTTCTTATCTTATCTGCCAGTCTATGGGGCTGCTTCCTTTTGATATGAGATAGTCGTTGGTCTTCGAGAACGGTCTTGAACCGAAGAAGCCATTGTAGGCGCTCAATGGCGAAGGATGCACCGATTCGATAATAAGATGGTCGGGATTGGTTATGAACTGTTTCTTGCTGCGGGCATTTGCTCCCCACAGGATGAAGACTACCGGTCCTTCCTTCTCATCGACCTTTCTTATTATGGTATCGGTCAGCTGTTCCCAGCCTTTTCCTCTGTGCGAATTGGCGTAATGCGCCTGCACGGTAAGCACGGCATTGAGCAGCAGGACTCCCTGCCTGGCCCATGATTCAAGACAGCCGTGGTCA
>JAGACP010000109.1 GCA_017614055.1 Erysipelotrichaceae bacterium
CATGTTTCTCTTATGATTAAATAATAATGACCTGAAACGGAGGCAAATAATGGAAATAGTAAAGACTCTTGAAGAAAAGAAACTGACGGTCGCACTTGAGGGCCGCTTGGATACCACCACGGCTCCTGAGCTGGAGACCGTGCTGAATGAAAGCCTTGAAGGCGTGGAAGAACTCGTATTCGACTTCGCGAAGCTCGAATACATCTCTTCGGCGGGACTCAGAGTCCTTCTGGCAGCCCAGAAGAAGATGAACGCCCAGGGTGCGATGAAGATCGTCGAAGTCAACGAAGTCATCAAGGAAGTGTTCGACGTGACCGGATTCTCCGACATCCTTACCATCGAGGAAGCGAAGAAAGAAGAAAAAACTGAAGAGTAAAGAACTCATCAGAAAACGACATTAAAGCAGACATCGGTCTGCTTTTTCTTTACATAATAAAAGCCTCCGTTTCCGGAGGCTTGATAATGTCTATGCAAGAGAATCGACGATCGCTTCGATCGAAGCTTCGATTCCTTTTACGACATCTTCCTTAGACAATGAGGCGGTTTCCTTCTTGTTCATGACCTGCTCATGCAGGAAAGGAACATGCATGAATCCGCCGATCGCGTTCGGGAATTCCTTGGCAACGTAGTAGCAAACCCCGTACATCAGATGGTTGCAGACATAGGTGCCTGCGGTATTGGAGATCGCTGCGGGAACGTTGGCCTTCTTCATGTATTCGACCATCTTCTTGATCGGAAGAGTCGAGAAGTAGGCACTGTCTCCGTCGGCGAAGACCGGCTGATCTACGGGCTGGTTGCCCTCGTTGTCAGGGATCCTGGCATCGTCGCAGTTAATCGCAACTCTTTCGGGAGTGATCTCGTATCTGCCTCCGGCCTGGCCGATGCAGAATACGACATCAGGATTCTCCTTCACCATTGCATCATGTACCGTCTCGATGGCTTTGCCGAATACGACAGGCACATAGCACTTGACTATCTGTGCGCCTTTGATCTCGTCTTTTACCAGCGCGACCGCTTCCTGTGCAGGATTAACGGTCTCGCCGCCAAACGGTTCAAAACCGGTCAACAGTATTTTCATGTCAGACTAGAATGCCAGAGTGAGCAGCAGGACTACGTGTACTGCCAGCATGCATACGGCAAACGGGATCTGCGAAGCGATGACCGAGTATTTGTTCTTGGTCTCCAGCAGTGCCGCCGGCACGATGTTGAAGTTTGCAGCCATCGGCGTGCACAGTGTGCCGCAGTATGCGGCGGTAAGACCCAGGGCACCTACGACGATAGGATCTGCACCCTGGTTGATCAGGAACGGAACGCCGATACCGGTCATGATGACGGTGAATGCGGCAAAGCCGTTGCCCATGATCATCGTGAACAGAGCCATGCCCAGGCAGTAGACTATGCAGGCGATCAGGATGTTGTTCTCAGGAACGACCATTGAGACGTAGTGAGAGACAGCATCGCCGACACCGGCAGCCGTGAACAGTGCGCCCAGGGCGGACAGCAGCTGAGGCAGGATACCTGTGGTGGATACGTTGTCCATCAGCCTTGCGCCGTCGATGGCGGCATACTTAGGAGATGCCTTGGTAAGAAGCAGTACGGCAAGCAGAGCGACAGCACCGGAAAGACCGATGGCGTTGTTTGCGGTAAGCCACTTCAGAGATTCGACTTTTGAACCAAGTGTCGCACCGACAACGGCAACGACAGCGATACACAGAGCAGGAATGAAGATCTTGTATCCCAGCTCATCCGCATGCTTGCGGACTTCGACAGGATCAGGAACGTCGTTCTTGGACTGTACGACACCGCCGATGGCCGTCAGGGCAGCCATGAGCACGATCGCAGCACCGACCAGCCATTTAGGTACCCATGGTCCGGCGATGAATGTGAACGCCAGCAGGAACCAGAAAGCGGCAGTCGTCAGTTTCTTCGAACAGCCCTCGTCCTTGAGCGCCTTTGCGCCTACAAGAACGAAAACCAGACCGATTATGCAGTAGAAAACTTCACCTAAAATCTGAGCAGCAGTCATCTTTACTTACCTCCTTTGCTGGCCTTGTCCAGCTGCTTGTCGAGCCAGAGGTTCCTGGCAACGCCAAGGACCATGGAAATGACAGCTACCGGAATAGACCACTTCGCGACCTGCAGCGCGATCGAACCGGTCTCTCCCAGTCCGAGAGTCTCAGACAGGAAGCCCGCGATCAGCAGTGTTCCCGAAGAACCCATGAAGCAGTTCTGCGCGAAGAAGTTGCCGTAGTTCTCGGCACCTGCGGAACCGCCCTTGATGATGTCCGACATTTCGTCGTTGATCTCGCCGTACTTGGCGACAGCGGCACCTTCAGCCATAGGCACTACGACAGGACGTACGAACTGCGGGTGACCGCCCAATCTGATGGAGAATGCGGCAGCCAGCGTTCTTATGGCCTCGTAAACGATGATGACTCTGCCGGCGGTAGCTGACTTGATACTTCTGATGAAGTCGATAGCCTTCTCCTTCAGACCGTATCTCTCACAGATACCGATTGCAGGCAAAGTCAGAACGAACAAGGTGGCGGTCCTCTGAGACACGAATGAATTACCCAGTGTAGTCAGGATATCCATGAAGCTCATTCCGCCGACCAGTCCGGTGACGATACCGGCGAGGACAACTGTTGCGATTGTATCGAACTTTAATACAAGGCCGACAACGACAATTGCCACACCTATCAATCTAATAAGCATACAAATTTACCCCCTTTTGTATGCAATGATTATATTAAAAAAAGAATTGTTTTGCAAATTCTTTCTTAACTTATGAAAATATTTTCAGTTTTATTTCAGAATATTTTCTTTATCCACCACGAAACACGACTCAAGTACGTGACTCATGATGTGCTCGGTCTCTTCCCTGTTCTTCCCCGTCATCTGCATGAGTTCCTCGATGCTCCACCTGTGCTTCTTCATCAATTGCCTGGGATAGATCCTGAGTTCATCGAGAAGCTGCTTGAACAGATAGGCGATCATGATCAGCGGTATGCACACCAGCACTCTCCACAGTTCAAAGCTGACCTCGAACTTCCCGTCATGTATGAACAGCAGAAACAATATCGCCAGCATCAGGCCGCAAAGTATGGCGGAATAAAAGAAGATGTCGAATCCGGGACTCTTGTATCTGATAAGCTTGATCGGTTTGGAGAAATCATATCTTTCCGGTTTCTTTTTCATTTCAACTGCATTCCTTTTTATAGTATGATTTTAACATAAAGGTATATCTGTCATGATCAATATAGATAAAGGCGTATCCATAATCCTTCACGACTGGCTCAACGTCAGACAGGGCGAGCTGATCCATTTCATCACGGACGAGACCCATCTGAAAGAAGCGGAAGCGGTATCCCGCTGGGCCTACGGGGCGGATGCGGTGCTCAAGACCACGATACTGCCTTCCCATCTGATACAGGAAGGGGACGTCATCGAAGGCATGGTCGACATCCTGTCCAACGAGAACGTCATCATC
>JAGACP010000110.1 GCA_017614055.1 Erysipelotrichaceae bacterium
ACTATGTCCCTCCAACAGAAACAGTGGAACCGGCCGTTCAGGACGAAGTTATCGATCTGACGGAGGAAGAACCGGCAGAAAAGAAATCATGGTTCTCATGGTTCAAGAAAGAAAAGAAGGAAGAACCTGAAGAGACTGAAACGCCTGTCCAGGACGGATATGTCGAACTGACTGGAGAACAGCCTGAAGAAAAGAAGAAATCATGGTTCTCGAGATTCAAGAAAGAGAAAAAAGAAGAACCAGCGGAAGAAATCGTCGAGACAGGAAACGTTGGAATTCCTACCACTGACGAATATATCGAACTGGCCGCAGAACAGCAGCCTGAAGAAAAGAAAAAATCATGGTTCTCAAGATTCAAGAAAGAAAAGAACATAGATTCTGCTGAAGAAACGATCGAGACAGGAAGCATCGAGATCCCTGTCACGAACGAATACATCGAGATAACCGCAGAACAGCCGGAAGAAAAGAAGAAGAAACCGCTGTTTGCGGGATTCAAGAAAGACAACGGCGACAAGCCTGAAAAAATAAAGAAAGAAAAGGAACCTCGTCCTAAAGCGAAGAAGGTCACGGTCGCTTTCGCGATCCTGATGTGTCTGTTCCTTTTCGCATGTCTGTGTGCTGCCGGAGCGGTATTCGCTTTCGCATACAAGCTCGTCGAAGACAAGCCGACGCTCAACGTCGAGGATCTGGTCGCACCGGATTCCACCACCGTCTATGACAGCGACGGCAACAAGATCATGGAACTGGGCATGTATCTCAGAGAGAACATCCCTTACGAGGAGATGCCTAACCACCTGATCGACGCTTTCCTTTCGATAGAAGACTCGCGTTTCTTCGAACATGTCGGCTTCGATATCCCGCGTTTCACCGCCGCAGCCCTGGCGAACCTCAGGACCCGCGACTTCTCGCAGGGCGGTTCGACCGTGACCATGCAGCTGATCAAGAACACCTACTACTCCATCGATGCGGATGCCGATTCGACCATCGCAGCAAGAGAAGGCATGTCGGGCATCAAGCGTAAGATGCAGGAGATCGTCCTTGCCCTGGAACTGGAACTCAAGACCGATGTTCCTAAGCAGGACATCATCGCGATGTACATAAACAAGGTCAACTACGGCGACAACATCAGAGGCGTGCAGAAGGCTGCACAGTACTATTTCGGCAAAGACGCCGAGAACCTCTCGCTGACGGAATCCGCCTTCCTGGCAGGACTGATCAACTCGCCGAACACATACAATCCTTACAACGACCTTTACAAGGAAGACAACTATTATCTCGACCCTGATTCCGAATACCTCCAGGCAGGTACCGCAAGAAGAGACGAAGTGCTCGACCTGATGGTCTATCACGGATACATCACCGAACAGGAAGCCGCTCTTGCGAAATCCGTCAGGATCGAAGATCTGCTGGTGGGAAGAGACGTATCCTTCTCGGGAATGAACGAGAAGTATCAGTCATACATCGATGCGGTCATCGACGAAGTCGAGGAAGTGACCGGAGAATCTCCGTACAACGTAGGCATGGAGATCTACACCAACATGAACGCGTACATGCAGGAATATGTCTATGACCTGCAGAACGAGGAAGAATATACGACGATCAAGTTCCCTAACGAACTTTGCCAGAGCGCGATCGTCGTCATGAACAACCAGAACGGCGCCATCGAAGCCCTCGGCGGCGGAAGAGGCGAGACCGAACAGGCCCGTCAGTTCAACCGTGCGACCAGCGCGTATCTGAACCCGGGTTCTTCCATCAAGCCGGTCATCGACTACGCATTATGCATAGAGAAACTCGGCTATGCGACGTCGCATACTTTCACCGACATGCCTTACTATCTCTATGACGGCAATGTCCTGATCTCCAACTATGACCACACATACTACGGAGACATGCTGATGACGGAAGCTCTGGGAAGATCCCAGAATACTCCTGCCGTCCAGGCTCTGGCTGCCGTCGTCGACGAGATAGGCGACGAGGCGGTGATAGACTATCTCAACTCCATCGGCTTCAAGTTCGACTACACCGACTTCGACCTGCAGTTCGCCATCGGCGGAAACAGGTGTCTGGTAACTCCTCTGCAGCTTGCCGGAGCCCATGCGATGTTCATCAACGGAGGCCACTACATCAAGCCTCATACGGTAAACTACATCGTATACAACGACGGAAGAGAGAACTTCGTCGCCGACACCAAGGGCGAACAGCTTCTGTCCCCGGAGACCGCATGGATGGTGGCATATCTCGAACAGTACAACATGACCGGACAGTATTCGTCCCTGATGTGGTACTGCAAGAAGTATCTCGACTATCCTCTCTACGGCAAGACCGGAACCACCGACTGGGGCGATTCAGGAAAAGATTTCGGAATCCCTACCGGTTCCACCAAGGACAGCTGGCTCGTCATGCAGACGAACAAATACACGATCTCCTGCTGGACAGGCTACGACAACCTCGAAAAAGGCGCCTACTTCAGCAGTGCGGAATACCAGGAGAACACCAAGAGCCAGATCGTGACGAGAGTTCTCGAACAGCTCGAGGAGCACCATCTGGGCGAATATGATCCATATGAACCGCTTGAAATGCCTGATACGGTCGTAGAGATAACGCACGTCAAAGGCGCATATCCTTACGCATACGGTTCGGGAGAAAGCGGAACGGTCAAAGGCTACATCTCCGCCAAGGTCCTTGAGGAACATCCTCTCGTGCCTGTATCGGAGGCATACAAATATGCTTCGGAACACAAGAAATACGTGGCAAGCGGCATCGCCAACCTGTCAGGATCATATAACGGAAACAAGGTATTCGTATCCTTCGGAACCGGAGCCGGCGAAAGCGGAACCTGCGTAGGCGAATCGTGCGACCTGTCTACGACCAACCTCTACGGCGAGACGACATATGCGGCCGGAAGGATCTGGTTCCCTCACTGGACGACGATCTACACCGGAAGCGCCGATCCTCCGTATCTGTATACCATAAAGCTCGATTCGGGCGAAGTCATCGAAGGTTCGACGGACAACACGACGTTCAACCACAGCGCTCCTGGATCTGAAAAAGTCCAGGTATGCGTCAAGACGACCACTTCGGAATCGCAGGCGTGCATAACCATCGCCAACGACGGAAGCGCTCCTGTCGATGACGATGACGACGATTAAACAAACAAAAAGGAATTCGATGAATTCCTTTTTTAATTCTCCTGCGCCTTGCGGCAGATGATGTTTATCGGTACTCCCTCGAATCCGAAGGCCTCCCTCAACTGATTCTCGATGTATCTCTCGTATGAGAAATGCATCAATTTGGGATCATTGACGAACAGGACTATCGTGCACGGAGCGCTCGATACCTGCGAAGCATAATAGATCTTCAGCTTCTTCCCGTTGTGCGGCTTGGCCGGATTGGCCATCTGCGCATCGAGGATGACTTCGTTCAGGACATTGGTCCTGATCCTTTTGTTCAGGTTCTCGTATACGAGATCTATCAGCGGTATCAGCGTATCCACCCTCTTGTTTTCCTTGGCGGAGACGAAAGCTATCGGCGCATAGTCCAGATAGACGAACTGCTTCCTGATCTCTTTGGTTATATTGACCATGGTCTTGTCGTCCTTGTCGACGAGATCCCATTTGTTGTAGACGATGATGACGCCTTTCTTGGCTTCGTGGGCAAGTCCCGCGACATGCTTGTCCTGCTCGATGATGCCGGTCGATGCGTCAAGCAGCACCAGCGCAAGATCGCTTCTTTCGATGGCGGCCTTGGCTCTCAGGACGGAGTACTTCTCCACGTTCTCGTAGATCTTTCCTCTTTTCCTGATGCCTGCCGTATCGATGACCACATAGTTTCTGCCATTTACGGTGAATACCGTGTCTATGGCGTCCCTTGTCGTTCCCTCTATGTCCGAAACGATGACGCGGTCGTCCTTGAGGAAGGCGTTCGTAAGAGACGACTTCCCGACGTTTGGTCTTCCGATGACCGCGAACTTTATCATTCCTTCATACTCTTCGATCTGCCTGTCGGGCATCAGTTCACTGACCTTGTCCAGCAGATCTCCTATGCCTATTCCGTGCACTCCGGATACGGCGATGGGATCGCCTATGCCCAGATTGTAGTATTCATAGATGTCGTCGATCTTGGTGATGTCGTCGATCTTGTTTACGGCGAGGATGATGGGCTTGTTGGACTTTCTCAGAAGCCTGGCGATATATTCGTCGTCTCCGGACAGGCCGCTCTTTCCGTCCACCAGGAAGATGATCACGTCAGCCTCTTCGATGGCGATGTCGACCTGAGCGTTGATCTCCTTCTGGAAAGGAACGTCCTCGATCTGGATGCCACCGGTATCGATGAGACGGTAGGTCTTCGACAGCCAGCTGCAGTCTCCGTAGATCCTGTCCCTGGTCACGCCGGGAGTGTCTTCCACGATCGAAACGCGCTGTTCCAGCATCCTATTAAAAACTGTCGACTTACCGACATTGGGTCTACCAACGATTGCGACAGTTCCATCTATCATTTTATTCTCCTGTTTTTTCCCTGATTATCTCGAGCACGGCATCAACGACCTCTTCGATAGTCATGTAGGAGGTATCGATCTCCACGGCATCGTCCGCTTTCCTTAACGGGGAATGCTCGCGGTGCGTGTCCTGATAATCCCTCTTGATGATATCCTCCAGGATCGTCTCATAGTCCGATTCGATGCCTTTCTCCAGATTCTGCTTCAGCCTTCTTTCGGCTCTGGCCTCAGGTGAAGCCACCATGTATATCTTTACCGGAGCGTCCTTCAGGACCACCGTTCCGATATCTCTTCCGTCGAGGATATATCCTCCCTCCTCGCAGATCTTCTGCTGCATGGCGACCAGCGCCTCGCGGCATCCCTGCAGTTTGGAGACCGTTGAAGCTCCCATGGATATCTCTTCCGTACGGATGGCTTCGGAAACGTCCTCTCCCTCCAGGATGACCGTTCCGTCGGCGTTCATGACCAGGTCCATTCCCCCGATCATTTCGACGATGGCTTCTTCATCCTCGAGATCCGTTCCGTCGCGCAGTGCCTTGTAGGCAACCGCCCTGTACATCGCACCCGTATCCAGATGATTGTATCCCAGCCTCTCGGCAAGGATATCGGCTATCGTGGATTTTCCGGCTGCGCTTGGTCCGTCGATCGCGATATTGAACTTCATCAGATTATCCCCTTGGTCTTAAGGATATAGAATACGATCAGACCCAGTACGGCTACCAGGATGAGGATAAGGATGATCAGGATGATGTTGAGGATGGTGTTTGAACCCTCGTCCTCTTCATCCTCGTCGATGAAATCGTCATTGGCAGCTACGACGAACGGGATAGTTCCCGTAGTGGCCTCTCTTGGAGGCACGTCGTTCATCTGGGTATCGTTGATGTTCTTGATCTCTACGACCTCTTCCTCCTCGAGTGCCTTGGTCAGCACAGGATGAGGTTCCGTCTTTGGTTCCTCGTATACGGGCTGAGGTCTTCTGATCTGCGACGGTGCAGGCTGCTGGCTGTCGCCGCCGATGACTTCGTCCATGATCTTTTCGATCTCCATCGATACGGTATTGGAGAACTCATCGTCAGTTACGCCCGTCTGAGCCTGAACTGCAGGCTTAGGCTGTACCGTTTCCTGAACAGGAGCGGCAGGTCTAGGCTGGTTATTGCCTGTCTGAACAGGACCCTCGGTACGTCTCACTTCGTTGACCATCTCGCTGGTCAGCTGGGAAACGGTCTGCTGTCCCGTCTGCTTGATATGTTCGTCGACTTCGTTCATCACGTCGTTGATGAACGTGTTCTTGACGTCGTTGGAATGATCTATAACATGATTGTCTGCCGGTTCCTGCATGATGGTAGGTTCCGGTCTTTCGATCACCGGTGGTTTTGCGGCTGGCTGTTGTGATGCAGGACGGACAGGATCGATGACGGGAGTACTCAACGTACTCTGGTCGACGATGCCGGTACGGATCTGATCCTCGAGGGAAGAGAAAGTAGTCTTTCTCTGCTCAGGGCTCACATACAGACCCATGTATTCAGGTTTCTCGTTCTCGAATTCCGCAACCTGCTTTTCAGGACGTGCAGGTTCCCTTATCTCCATCGGTCCTACCGGACTCGTCTCGACCTTGCTGTAAGGAGAGTTGTCCTCGTCTTTCTTGAAAGGAACATTCTGCTGCACATTCTCCGTCGGACGGATGTCTTCCTTGAGGATCGCATTGAATTCTTCCATCGCGCGGTCCATCACCGGCTCGGCAGGCTTGACATTCTTCTGTTCCTCTTCTTCCTTGAAAGACTGAACGAGCTGTTCGATAGGCGTCGTCTCTTCGATTATAGGCTTCTCGGAAGGATTCAGCTGATTGGCGATATTGTTCAATCTATCCTCATAGTTTGATAATTCTTTTGTTGATAAAGACGGCTCCGAATCATTTGCCAGAGTCTCTCTTAATCCTGCATATTTTTGTGTTCTTGTCAGTTTAGCCATAACAAAACCTCCAAATAAGATACTTTATGATTATAGCACATTAAAATATATTATAAAACCCACCGCCTACTTCAGGATCGGGGATATATGCTTGTATACGACGAACGTCACAAGGTCCACGATGCACGCCTTTATCAGGTTGAACGGAAGCACGCAGCACAGCACGAAGCCCAGTTTGTCGGATATTATCGGAAAGATAGCCTTGCCCATGGAGATGATCACATCCAGAGGGATGTTGTACAGCTTCACGTAGAAAGGAATGATGAACAGATAGTTGGCGATCGTCGCAACGATGCTCATCACGACGGTAGATATGGCCATGGCCATTATCGCATTCTTCTTCGTCTTGTTCTTCCGATATATCGCTCCCGCGATCACCACATAGGTGGTCGATATGATGAAAGCCGCAAGTTCTCCCACGAAAGCCGTGGAAGTAGGCTTCAGAAGCAGCTTGACGACGATCTTGATCACTTCCATGAAGAAAGCGGGAACAGGTCCCAGAGCGAACGCTCCGATCAGACACGGAAGATCGGACAGATCCATCTTGTAGAAGTTTGGAGCTATCGCGATCGGAAAATCAAACAGCATCAGCAGCGCGCCGAGCACGCCCATTATCGCAATCGTTGCGATGTTCTTAACAGTCAATTCCTTCTTCAAAATAAAAAAACCTCTCTCATCCTGACTTTAACAGTCGCCACCTGAATCTCACAGGTTCTGCCTTACGCTCGCGGGGTATACCGCCGATCAATGAATCTCACATTGCCCCGATGTTCTATACAAGTAATATATTAAATAAGAGAGAAATATGCAAATAATCCGCATATAATTAAAGTATGATAAACAAACTGCAGAAAGCCATCGACGAGGCAGAAAGAATCGTTTTCTTTTCCGGAGCAGGCATGTCTACGGCTTCCGGAATTCCCGATTTCCGATCAGCGACGGGCCTCTACAAGAACGTCTACCGTGCCGAAGAGATGCTGTCGCACACTTTCTTCGTGCACAGACCCGAAGACTTCTACGAGTTCTACAAGGAGAAGATGATCTATCCCGACGCGAAACCAAACTACGCGCACGAATTCATCGCAAAGCTCCAGGACAAGAAAGACGTCAGCGTCGTCACCCAGAACATCGACGGTCTGCACCAGAGAGCCGGAAGCAGGAAAGTCTACGAGATACACGGATCGATAGAAAGAAACTACTGCACCAAATGCAGCAAGTTCTTCGATCTGGATTATATAATCAACTCCGAAGGCATACCGGTATGCGACGAATGCGGAGCGATAATCAAGCCTGACGTGGTCCTCTATGAAGAATCGCTCGACGACACCGTCGTGACCAAAGCGATCAACGCCATAGCCAACGCCGACCTGCTTGTGATATGCGGTACTTCACTGGTGGTATACCCTGCCGCAAGCTTCGTAAGATACTTCAACGGCAACGATCTTGCGATCATCAACAGAGACGCCACCTCGTATGATCAGTATTGCCAGATAGTCATCCACGACGATCTGGTCGAAACTTTCAGACAACTGAAAATCTAATCCTCGGCAACGAGGATTTTTTCATACATCTCATCTATGACTGAAGCGGAATCCAGTTCCTTTTCGGTTATCCTGGCGACTGCGCATGCTCCAGCGGTCTTCAGTGACGATACGATATCCTTTCCCTGACTGAGAGCACCCACGAATCCCGCCAGCAGGCTGTCTCCCGCTCCCACGGTACTGTATGCTTCAACGGACGGAACCTGCATCCGATAGTTTCCATATCCGCCCATATACAGAGCGCCTTCGCTTCCTAAAGAAAGCAGTACGTTCCTGACTCCGCCTGAAAGAAGCCTGTTCACATAGTCCCGGCATTCTTCCCTGCATATCTCTTTACCAAACATCATTCCCAGTTCTTCGAGGTTCGGTTTTATCAGATATACATCCAGATCCTCAAGATCACCGGCTTTCAGGTTAGGGACATCCAGCACCAGTCTGGTTCCTTTCTCCGCGATCTTCCTGCACAGTCTGAGAAGATCATCCTTCCCAAAACCTGCAGGCAGACTTCCGGATATCATGAAATGATCGTCAGACGTGCATCTGTCCACATATCCGAACAGTTCAGACTTCGCTTCTTCGCCGATGATCGGACCGGGCGCATTGAT
>JAGACP010000111.1 GCA_017614055.1 Erysipelotrichaceae bacterium
CGTCATCGCGATCATCGGTCCTTCCGGTTCGGGGAAGACGACGCTTTTGAGGTGTCTCAACTTCCTCAGCATGGCCGAAGAGGGCACGATGGTCTTCGACGACATGCATCTTGATTTCTCCAAGAAGATCTCGAGACAGGACATCTCTTCAATAAGGAAGAGAACGGCTTTCGTCTTCCAGAGTTTCAATCTTTTCTTCAACAAGACCGCTCTTGAGAACGTCACCGAAGGTCTCATCGTCGCCAGGAAGATGAAGAAGGACGAGGCCGAAAGGATCGGCATGGAACTTCTCGACAAGGTGGGACTGAGCGACCGCGCGGACTACTATCCGTCTCAATTGTCGGGAGGGCAGCAGCAGAGAGTCGCCATCGCCAGGGCATTGGCTACCGACCCCGAGATCATCTATTTCGACGAACCGACGAGTGCACTGGATCCCGAGCTTATATCTGAAGTGCTGAATGTCATTAAGCAGCTTGCGCTCGAAGGAAGGACGATGATCATAGTCACCCACGAGATGAACTTCGCCAGGGAAGTGTCCAAACGGACAATCTTCATGGACGATGGTATAATTGTCGAAGAAGGCGAGTCGAAGAAGCTGTTCGACCATCCGAAGAGGGAAAGGACCAGAGCTTTCCTTAAAATGCTGGAAAAGGAGTAGTACCTATGAAAAAGATAATCACATTACTGTTCTGCGTGTTTATGATACTGGGTCTTGCCTCGTGCAGGAAGAACCAGGGCGAGCCCGTCACCAATGACGAGCCTCAGAGCCTGCTCGAGAAGATCAGGATGGAGGGCAAGATCGTCATCGCTACCGAGGGCACGTGGGCTCCGTATACCTATGTGGATGAAAGCGGAAACCTCACGGGCTACGATGTGGAAGTCGCAAGAGCCGTTGCGGACAAGCTCGGCGTGGAAGCCGAATTCGTCACCGGCGATTTCGACGGTTTCCTGATCGGCCTTGACAACGGAGTATACGATGCCGTGTTCAACGACATCGATGTGACCGAGGAAAGAGCGGCGAAGTACGACTTCTCCGATCCTTACATCAATTCCACCGTCGTGCTGATCGTTCCCGAGGACAATACGACGATAACCAGTTTCGCGGATCTTGAGGGAAAGACCACGACCAATACGATCACCAGCTCATATGCGGCGACTGCCGAAGAGTGCGGCGCAACCGTGCTGGGAGCGAACACCTTCGAAGAGACGATAAACCTCGTCCTGCAGGGAAGGGCCGATGCGACGCTCAATTCGCTTGGTTCATTCAACGACTACATGTCCGTACATCCTGACGAGAAGCTCAAGGTCGTGGACAGTTTCGTGTCATATGCGGCCGTGCCTCTTAGAAAGGGAGAGCCTGAACTGCTTGAAGCCATCAACAAGGCTCTGGCGGATCTCAAGGCCGACGGTTATCTGTCAAAACTCTCGTACGAGTTCTTCGGCGAGGATGTGACAGGAGATTAGAACAAAGACCCTTCGGGGTCTTTTATTTAGATGTTCACTCATGTGATAATAGAGAAAAAGTGAAGGAGAAAATCTATGTTTACCTGGCGTCATTTTGTCTGGCTGGGCATCTGTCTGGCGATAATCGTTACCAGTGTCGTCCTCTATAGGAAGAAGAGACCGTCACTGAAGGATGTATTGAGTATCTGCTGCGGAGTATGCGTATATTCCGAGGTGACGAAAGTCTTCTCGACCATCCAGATGGTACCGTCATCGGACGGATCCATCATCCTGCCTTACATTCCGACCAATCATCTTCCGCTGCATCTGTGTTCCATACAGATACTGCTGATCTTCTTCGTGAGATTCACCGAAAACAAGAAGATGAGAGAGAAGATCCTGGCTTTCATGTATCCGACATGCCTGATCGGCGCGATCATGGCTCTGGCCATGCCTTCGATCTTCACGACTTCGATACCGGTGGAAAAGGCCTTCACGGCTCCCATATCATACCAGTTCTTCATCTTCCATTCGATGCTGATAGCGCTGGGACTGATCATAGCGATGTCGGGCGAAGTCAGATGGGAAAAGAAACACATCTACAGCACGCTGATCATCATCGCGATCGCCGCTTTCGTATCGATATATGTGAACTCGCTGCTGGCATCTCCGACTTATGTCGACGGCAAGCTCGTGAGCGTGGACTTCTGGCCCAACTTCTTCTTCACCTACAATAATCCGCTGGGCATCCGCGTAACCGAAAAATGGCAGTGGCTTCTTTATCTGGCGATAATAAGCGCACTTGCCATCGTTCTTGTCACTCTGTGCTATCTTCCTCTTCTCAAGAAGAACAAGGATTAAGAGTTTATAAATTTCAGGATGCTGTCTACTGCTTTCCTGACATTGTCCAGGGAAGTCGCGAGATTGATCCTTACCCAGCTGTCATATTTCTTGGAGAAACTCTCACCCGGGTTGACCCTGATATGGCAGTTTTCTTTTATGCATTCGGCAGCTGACTGTCTGTTGTTGTATTTGCCCAGATTCACGAAAAGCAGATAGCTTCCCTGAAGCTGAGTCATCTCAAGATAAGGACCGAGCTTGTCTTTGAAGCAGCAGTAGTTCTCGTAGATGACGCTGTTGACGCCGTCCATCCATTTTTCTCCGTACTTGTAGCAGTAGTATGTCGGAAGGGCATTCATGACGTTGACGCTGCCGTAGCTGTTGAGCTGCTGGTACTTTATCAGTTTTTCTCTGAGTTTCTCGTTGGCGATGATGATGTGGCTGTGGGAATATACCGCCAGAGAGAACGACTTGGAGGCGGCGACGATGGA
>JAGACP010000112.1 GCA_017614055.1 Erysipelotrichaceae bacterium
ATCTGTCTGTATCAAGGATCACTTTCACCCCGTCTTTGACAAGCTCGTGCACGAGATCTATCATCTTGTCCTTGATCTCGTCCTCGATGTTTCCTGAAAGAACGAAGATGTCGCCGTTATATATATTAAGCAGACGCGTCCTGAATTTTTCGAACTCTTCATCCGTTATTACCGGTCCCCTGGCATTGATTCCCGTCTCGTATCTGTCATCCATGATCTTGAGGTTGATGCGGGTATTGTCCTTTATCGTGGTGAACAGAGGCTGGATGTTGGGATATTTCGTAAGGAAACTGAGATAGTATTCCTTCGTGAATCCGCCCAGGAAGCCGAGACATGTGCTCGGTATGCAGAAATTGTTCAGAACGATGGATACGTTGACTCCCTTTCCGCCCGCCTCGTAGTTCTCCGCCAGGCTTCTGTTGTCGATACCGACTTCGACGTCATGCAGGGCGATATAGTAGTCAAGCGAAGGGTTCGTCGTACATGTATAGATCATTTCATGTCCTCTTTCTATCTCTGAACGGCATCGTAGGTCTCGGTAAGAGCCTTTACGATCTTGCCGTGGACGGCATTGACGTCTTCGGCGGTGAGCGTCTTGTTCAGATCTTCATAAACAATGTTGAGAGATACCGACTTGTATCCCTTCTCGATATGCTCTCCCTGGTATACGTCGAATACCTGATATGATTTGACCATGTTTCCGCCGGCTTTCTTGATCGTCGAAAGAAGATCCCCGGCTTTCACATCGTCCTTCAGCAGCAGCGAGATGTCTCTTGTGACTGAAGGATACTTGCTGACGGCAGGAGCCTTTGTCCTGGCCGGTACGGCGCTGTCTAACACATCGAGTATCATTTCTCCGTAATATACATCCTGCATCTTGAATGATTTCAGGTAGGTAGGATTGAGTTTTCCGAATATGCCCAGCAGTCTGTCGTCAAGATAAAGAACTGCGGACTGATAAGGATGAAAATGAACTTTGTCTATATCGTTTTCTTTTAGTACGATGCGGTTCATGCTGAATCCCATGGATGTCAGAAGCTCTTCAACAATGCCTTTGAGGACATAGAAGTCTGTCTTAACGGTCAGATGTTTGACCTTGTTGTCGGAAAGATCGCCTTCCATGATCATGCCGAGACGTTCCTCTTCATGATCCTGATAGTATACTTTCGAGATCTCGAACAGATTGACGTTCTCGTTGTAGTGGTCGAGATTGTACGCCATCGTTTCCAGCAAAGAACTGAACAGCGATGTCCTGATGTATCTGCGGTCATCCGAAAGCGGAGAAACAAGTTCCACTGCTTCACCGTTTGACATCACCGCATCTTCAATGTATTTCTTCCTTACGAGAGTATAGTTGACGGTATCATAGAATCCGTTGCCCATGAGCACGGTCCTGATGTTCCTGCGCATCTTCTGGATATTCGTAAGTCTTCCTACGGTCTGAGGCATCAGAGGAAGCGTAGATACGAGGTCGTCGAAATCCGTAAGTCTGACGATCTCTTCGTCGATGTCTTCCCTGATCTTCAGGTCGTTGGCTCTGTATGAAGGGATCTCGGTAATGAAGTCATTTCCTTCTACATGGCAATTGAATCCGAGTTTCTTCATGACGGCCACGGCTTCTTCCATCGTATATTCCTTGCCTATGAGTGTATTGAGATGTTCAAGCGATTCGGTAATGGAATATGGCTCATAATCGGCCTTTCCATATTCCACGGTCTGCTCGAAACCGTCGGCATCGGCCAGTTCCTTCAGAAGCTGAACGGCCCTGTCAACGGCTTTGTTCTGCGAGAGAGGCTCAAGACCCTTGGAGAATCTTGCGGCAGCTTCGGTCTGCAGACCAAGACGGTTGGAAGTCTTTCTGATCTGGGCATTGTCGAACAGTGCCGCTTCGATGATCAGCGATGATGTATCATCGAGTATCTTCGTATTGTCTCCGCCCATGATTCCCGCAATGCCGATAGGCTTGTTTTCGGAAGTGATCATGAGATCGCCCTTTTCGATCCTGTATTCGATGCCGTCAAGTGCGACATACGGTCCTTCGTAATCGTCCCTTACGGTTATCTCTTTGGCAGGATTGCTTCTGAGGTCATAGAAATGCAGCGGCTGTCCCGTTTCCAGCATTACATAGTTGGAAATGTCGACCAGGTTGTTTATGCATTTGACGCCGTTTGCTTTCAGATGTCTCTTCATCCATTCGGGAGATTCCTTTATCGTTACTTTGTTTACGACCTTGGCCAGGAAATGCGGACAGTTCTTCGATTCGGACGAAAGTCTGAAATCGGTCTTTCCGCCGATGTCTGATGCTCCGTCGAATTCAGGAAGTTTCACTTCCCTGTCAAGGATGGCTCCCATTTCCTTTGCCATTCCATACATCGACAGGCAGTCGGGTCTGTTGGCGTATATGGATACATCGAGTATCGTATCCTCGTATCCCAGTCTGTCCAGGATATCCGTATCTCCCGGTTCGAATTCATCGGACAGTTCTTCGATGCCGTTGTGGCTTGGGGAATCGTCAGGCAGCAGGTTCTCGGATACGCCGAGTTCCTTCAGCGAACAGATCATGCCGTTGGATTCGACGCCTCTGATCGTGCTCTTCTTTATCGTTATGCCGGGCAGTTCCGCTCCGTTCTGCGCAACGATGACTTTGAGCCCTTCACGGCAGTTGGGTGCTCCGCAGACGATATCGAGCACTTCGTTTCCGATGTCTACCTTGGTAACGTGCAGATGGTCCGAATCGGGATGATCCCTGCATTCGATGATCTTTCCGACGATCAGATTGGTCCCGCTTGAAAGATAGTCGACAGATTCGACTTCGAAACCGCATTTTACCATCTGGTTGACGATGGTTTCTGTATCAAGACCGCTGAGATCGATGAAATCGCTCAGCCATTTCAAACTTAACTTCATATCTTCTCCTATCTCTTGAATCCTTCAAGCAGACGGACATCGTTCGTATAAAGATCGCGGATGTCCGTAATTCCGTATTTCAGCATTGCCAGTCTTTCGATTCCTACGCCGAAAGCAAATCCGGTGTATTTCTTGGAGTCAATACCGGCCATCTCCAGCACATTAGGATGCACCATGCCGGAACCGAGTATCTCGATCCATCCCGTTCCCTTGCAGGTTGGACAGCCCTTGCCCTTGCATACGTGGCAGGTCATATCCACTTCGAAAGAAGGTTCGGTGAACGGGAAGTATGACGGTCTGAATCTTATCTTCGCATCCTGGGAGAACAGTTCCCTGATCATCAGTTCAAGAGTACCCTTGAGGTCCGCCAGGGTTATGTTTTCGCCTATCACGAGACCTTCGCACTGCATGAACTG
>JAGACP010000113.1 GCA_017614055.1 Erysipelotrichaceae bacterium
AGGAAGGAAGCGCAGGTCGAACTGTCTCTGACCGATGCCAGGACGCTGGGCGTCGAGGCTTTGATCAGGGAATCTGGAGACACCGAGGGAACCAACGGCATCAAGCTGATCGGTCCTGAAGGCGAGCTTGATCTGGAAAAAGGCGTCATCGCCGCCAAGAGACATGTCCACATGACACCTGAAGATGCGAAGAACTACGGCGTGGAGAACGGCGAGATCGTAAGCGTCAAGGTAGATACCGAAGGAAGGAGCCTGATATTCGGCGATACGGTAGTGAGAGTGAGGGAAGACTTTGCTCTGGCGATGCATATCGATACCGATGAAGGCAACGCCGCCGGCATCAAGGGAAGCGCAATGGGTGAAATAGTGAAGTAATTCACTATTTTTCTTGGAGGTAACTTATGAGCAGACTGATATACATGTTCATCAGTTTCATTTCGAAACTGCACTACAAGATACTTAGTCTCAATTATTCCTCGGGTATGGCGCTTACCGACAAGCAGCTGCATTTCCTGGTCATAGGAGCGCTGGGATTTGCGATGGTGTTCATCATCCAGCCGATATTCAGATGGCTTGCGAAGCACAACTTCGAGCTGTTCGTGACGTTCATATACGTATTCACGGTCATCGTGGTCATATCGTTCGCCATCGAACTGGGGCAGGCCTGGTCGGGGACGGGTGACATGGATCTCTACGACATAGCCGCGGGCATGCTGGGATTTCTGGTGTTTTTCTGCGTCTATCTGATACTTTACATAATCTACAGGGGACTTACATCTAAAAAGGCATAGATTAATGTGCTAAAATGATAGTGCTTAACAAAGGAGAGAATTATTATGAGTAATTGCTTAGTAGCTCAGTCAGGCGGACCTACGGCTGTCATCAATGCGACCGTTGCCGGCGTGGTGAAAGCCAATCAGATGAATCCGTACTATGACAAGGTATACGGAGGACTCAACGGCATCGAAGGCATCCTTCAGGAGAGATTCGTCGATCTGACGGACATGTCCGATCTGGAAAACACCATCCTCAGACAGACGCCGTCGAGCGCTCTGGGTTCATGCCGCTATAAACTGAAGAGGGACAACGTAGCCGATTTCGAGAAACTGTTCGCCGTTCTGGAGAAATACGACATCGAAACGATGTTCTATACGGGCGGAAACGACTCCATGGATACCGTCGCTGCACTCAGCCAGTATGCCAGGGAGCACAATATCGAAGGCCACCGTTTCGTTGGCTGTCCGAAGACTGTCGACAACGACCTGATGCATACGGACCACACTCCGGGCTTCGCATCTGCTGCCAAATTCATCTCGACCACCGCTCTGCACACCTGGCTGGATGTCAACGTATACACCAGACAGGAAGTGTTCATCCTCGAAACGATGGGCAGGGATGCCGGATGGCTGGCTGCCAGCGCATGTCTGTCGGGAATAGTCGATGTCCTCGTGCTTCCGGAAGTGGCTTTTGAAAAGGAAGTATTCCTTGCGGAAGTCAAGAGATGCATCGAAGAGAAGAACAAGTGCTATGTCGTCGTATCCGAGGGCTGCAAGTATGCCGATGGAACATATGTGGCTGCCGGCGAAGCAAAGAACGACGGTTTCGGTCATGCGATACTGGGCGGAGCAGGCAATGCCATCAAGAACATCATCCTGGAATCAGGAACGGCTGAAAGATGCAAGGTACAGGATCTTTCCACCGCACAGAGATGCTTCGCTACGGGCCAGTCGCTCGTCGATGTGACCGAGTCGTTCGAACTGGGCATGTCAGCGCACATGCATTCAACAGACGGCAAATTCACCGGCAAGATGGTCGGTCTCAAGCGCAAGGATCAGGCTGAATACGATGTCGATTTCATCACCATCGATTCCGATAAGGTCGCAAACTTCGTCAAGTCATTCCCGTCAGAATGGATACTGCCTAACTACCGCGGAATCAGCGAAGAGGCTTACGACTATCTGAAACCGCTGATCGCCGGTTCACCGGTCGTCCTGTACGAGGACGGCATACCGGCCTACGTAAAGCCTTACTACATGAGATAAAGACAGAAAGGAGTCGGATGACTCCTTTTTTTATGCAGATATCATTATTGTATGAAAATATTTTCAATGATTGTAAGAAAATATGAAAAAATGACTGAAAACATATTGACATAAAGTGAAATAGGGCTTACACTAGTACCATGCAGAGTACTTTAGATAACTTTGTTGAGAAAGTGATAATTATTATCGATATCATTATCATCGATGTCCTGGGCGGCATCCTTATCATGTGCAACGAATAGATATCTGATAATATAGGTCGAAGAAAGGAAACACAAGATGGGCTGATGTTATCGGATAACGGGAGCTCATCTTTTATTTTGGTAGATACAGGAGACTGTTCTATATACATTGAAAGGAAAACTGTTATGAAAAAGATTGTTACGATTCTGCTTGCGCTGCTGTGCGTATTCGCGATGACTGCCTGCAACGGCGGCTCATCTGACAACGGCGGAGGATCCGAGGGTTCGGATACCGCTGCGATCAAGATCGGCGGTTCAGGACCTCTTACGGGTGCTGCTGCCCAGTATGGCATTGCCGTCAAGACAGGTGCCGAGATCGCTGTCGAAGAGATCAACGCTCTGGGCGGACTCCAGCTTGAACTGAAAGTCCTCGACGACGAGCACGACGGCGAAAAGGCTGTCAACTGCTATGCGCAGCTTGTCGACTGGGGCATGCAGGCTTCCATGCTGTGTGTCACTACCGGACCTAGCCTTGCTGTTGCCGGTCAGTATCAGGAAGACGGTTATTTCGCAATGACACCTTCCGGATCTGCACAGGATATCATCGACACAGGCGACGGTATCTTCCGTATGTGCTTCGCTGACCCTGAGCAGGGCGTTGCCGCTGCCGACTACATCGCCGAGCATGCTCTCGGAACGAAGGTAGCCGTATATGTGAAGACCGATGATGCATATTCATCAGGCGTTGCCGAGACTTTCATGGCCGAAGCTTCCGTTAAGGGTCTTGAAGTTGTAAACGAGTACGGATTCACTTCCGACAACGCTACCGATTTCCCGGTAGTCGAGGATGCTGAAGTGGTATTCCTGCCTCTGTACTACGAGGATGACACCAGGATCATCAAAGCGTTCCAGGATGCAGGTCTGACTCCGGTATTCTTCGGTGTCGACGGTTTCGACGGTGCTCTGGAGCAGGAAGGCGTAGATCCTGCGATGTTCGAAGGCGTTTACTATCTGACTCCGTTCGCATATTCAGCAGCTGACGATGCGACAAAGTCTTTCACAGCCAAATTCAACGAAAAGGTCGGAAACAATCCTAACCAGTTCGCTGCCGACGGATATGACGTGATCTGGGCTATCTACAACGCTCTTGTTGCAGGTGGCGCTACTGCCGACATGTCTGCCGAGGAAGTCGGTGTTCTCCTGAAGGAGCAGTTCAAGACTCTGACTTACTCCGGACTGACCGGCGAAAACATGACCTGGGATGCTTCAGGCGCTGTCGTAAAGGCTCCTCTGGTATTCAGGATCGAAGGCGGTGCATTGGTAGCTGCCAACTAGTTTGTGATAAAATGCAGGAAGGGCATTCATGCCTTTCCTGCATTTCTGACTGTTTATGGGTATTCTTACTAATCTTATCAACGGAATCAGACTTGGTTCCATCTATGCGATCATTGCTCTTGGATATACCATGGTTTATGGCATAGCAAAGATGCTGAATTTCGCTCACGGAGATGTCATCATGATCGGTGCATACGTGGCTTTTTTTGCGTTATACCGTTACGGAATGTCATTGTTCGTGTCGGTTCTTTTGGCGGTTTTGCTATGTACAGTACTGGGCATAATCATCGAAAGACTTGCCTATAAACCATTGAGGAGCGCCACGTCGCTGGCTGTGCTGATCACGGCCATAGGCGTCAGCTATTTCCTGCAGAATGCAGCTCTTCTGATGTGGGGTTCGACATCGAAGATGTTCCCGTCTGTTCTCAACTACGGGTTCCTCGAGCTGTTCGACGGACAGCTGAAGATCTCTTATCAGGTGCTCATAAGCATTGCCGTATGTCTGGTTATAATGGTGGCGCTGACTCTGTTCGTAAAGTATACGAACCTGGGCAAGGCCATGAGAGCGTGCTCTGAAGACAAGGATGCCGCCAGACTGATGGGCATCAATGTCGACAATGTCATATCCATAACGTTCGCGATAGGTTCTGGGCTTGCCGCCATCGCTTCGGTGCTGCTGTGCGCCACATATCCGACCATAACGCCTACGATGGGTTCGATGCCGGGAATAAAGGCCTTCACGGCTGCCGTTCTTGGCGGGATCGGTTCCATTCCGGGAGCTTTCCTTGGCGGACTGATACTCGGAGTGATCGAAACGATTACCAAAGTATATATTTCATCGGAACTGACCGACGCCATAGTCTTCGGCGTGCTTATCGTCGTATTGTTGCTCAAGCCTACGGGTCTTCTGGGAAAGGCGATGAACGAGAAGGTGTAGGTGCAGTATGGCGGAAATACTCGGAAAGATCAGAAAACTGTCGGGTGTAAGGAAGAACAGAAGCGTCGTATCGTATGCGCTTGTTTTGATAGCGTATATCGCCATCGAAGCAGCCATGGCTGCAGGAAGCATCTCCAACGTTCTGAAGAGCCTTCTGATACCTACCTGTTCATACATCGTGGTTGCGCTGTCCCTCAATCTGGTCGTAGGATATCTGGGAGATCTGAGTCTCGGACATGCGGGTTTCATGGCTACGGGAGCATTCTCCGGTGCGGTCACCGCTGCCATTCTGGGCAGAGTGATAAACAACGATATAGTCGTGCTCATTATCGCGCTCCTGGTCGGAGGCATCGTATCCGCAGTATTCGGCGCGATCATAGGCATACCTGTATTAAAGCTGCAGGGGGACTATCTGGCTATAGTCACGCTGGCTTTCTGTCAGATAATCAAGACCATGCTTCAGTATGTGTATCTGGGTATCGACGGCAAGGGACTGCATTTTTCATTCCTTGACAACAATGTCGTCCTGGACGATACGGGAGACATGATCATAAAAGGCGCCATAGGCGTAAGCCTGGGAAAGAAGCTGTCTACCTTCACCGCGGGAGTAGTATTGATACTTATAACTTTGTTCATAATATACAATCTCATAGATTCAAAGCACGGAAGAGCCATCCAGGCCTGCAGGGACAACAAGATCGCCGCGACTTCGCTTGGCATCTCCACCAGCAACTACAAGCTGCTGGCTTTCGTGATCTCCG
>JAGACP010000001.1 GCA_017614055.1 Erysipelotrichaceae bacterium
AGACTGCTCGACGGAGGGATAGTGGATTCGATCCCTTACCGTTTCATGAAAGACAAGGGGTATGACAGGTATCTTGTGATACTTACCCAGCCTGCGGATTTCCGCAAGAGTGAAAACAAGCTTCTTCCGCTGATGAAGATAGTATACAGGAAGTATCCGAGATTCGTCGAAGCGATGAGGACCCGCCATATACGCTATAATCAACAAGTTGATGAAGTCAGGGAAGACGAAAAGAAGGGGATCACGATGGTGATATGTCCCGATGAGTCTCTGAATATCGGAAAGACGGAGAAAGATACTGCGGAGATAGACAGAGTATATGAGATCGGAAGGAAGCTGGCTTACAGAAAGCTTGATGAAATAAAGAAATTCCTGGGTGAATAAAAGGTGCTTATCGCACCTTTTTATCATCAGAACATCGGATGATCATTCTTCGATTCATCGGGCATCCTCTGGATGACGTCCCAGTGTTCGACGATCCTGCCGTTTTCGAAGCGGAAGATGTCTACTCCCGCATGTCCTTTCTTTGTCGGCGAACTCTGCAGGAAATCGTGGATGAATACGATGCCGTCGTTAGAGGATACGTGCTTCACTTCCGTATGACATTCCTTCATGTCGGTGAAGAATCTGTCGTGGAATTCGTTCCTGAACGCTTCCACTCCGTCAGGGACGGTAGGATTGTGCTGGATATATGGTTCTTCAAGGTAGTCGTCGATGGCAGTTTCGTCGTGTCTGTCGAAATAGCGGAGCCAGAAGTCGACGGCTTTTTCTTTGTTGGTGAAAGGGGTATCGTCATCTTCATATGTCTCTGTGACGAAGCGGAATCCGCCGTTTTTCACTGACAGCACGCCATTATTCATTGAAGTCGATTTTATGATATGTCTGTTGAGATCGACGATATCCGCGATCATCTGTCCGTCATGGATGTATGCCAGCTGGTAAAGACCGTCTTCGATATCGATGATACGGAAATCGTTGATCGTTTCGTTACCGCCAATTTCTGAAACGAAGCGGTATATGTATGGCTCTTCGTTAACAAATGTCACTCTGGCATTTTTGCCTGAAAGCGAATGATCGTTGCTGTTTAGAAAGTCTATGATGTTCATATATAACCCCCGGTGTTTCCTGAACTGATTATATCATTGCAGATACGACGTTTTTTTCTTGAGGCAATGATGATAGAATTATGGCTATATAAAGATCAGGGGGATACGATCATGAATGAACTGCTGAAACTTATGGAAGACAATGCCCGTTACGAGGTTAAGGATCTGGCCATGCTTC
Organism: Erysipelotrichaceae bacterium; assembly: GCA_017614055.1. GTDB lineage: Bacteria > Bacillota_I > Bacilli_A > Erysipelotrichales > Erysipelotrichaceae > Colivicinus. Next base: position 1,285 of record JAGACP010000001.1, read on the forward strand.
TGAATGAGGAAGAGGAGGAAGTAAAGGAGCAGATAAAGAAACTCGAGGAAGAGAAGATAATTGCGGGCTATCATACGATCATCAACTGGGAGAGGGCTGATGTGGAGATATCCAAGGCCATCATTTTCGTGAACTGTGTCCCTGAAAGGGAAAGAGGATATGACCGCATTGCCGAAAGGATTGCACGTTTTCCGGAAGTGGAGTCTCTGTCTTTGATCTCGGGGAAGGCCGAGTTCCTGCTCAAGGTGAACGGAAAGAACATGCGCGAGATCAGCAATTTCGTTGCGCACAAGCTGGCTCCGACGGAAGGCGTCAACGGTACGGAAACGATGTTCATACTGAAGGAATATAAGTCCAACAACATGGATTTTCAGAATATGAGTGAGGATACGGAAAGGCTGCTGGTAACGCCATGATCTTTGACGAGGAGATTAATCAGACAGTACGGTATCTGAAGCCCAGCGGCATAAGGAAGTTCTTCGATATCGCGGCTACGAAGAAAGGTGTCGTCTCGCTTGGCGTAGGCGAGCCTGATTTCATCACGCCGTGGCACATCAGGGAAGAAGCGATAAACGCCATCGAGAAGGGAAAGACTTTCTATACGGGAAACAGCGGTCTTCCTGCCTTGAGACAGGGGATATGCAGTTATTATAAGCGCCGTTTCAATGTTGAATATGGGCCTGAGAACGTCATCGTGACCGTCGGCGGTTCGGAAGCGATAGACCTTGTATTGAGGACCATCGTGAAACCGGGAGATGAAGTAATACTTCCTGTTCCGGGATACGTCGCCTATGCGCCTATCATCGAGATCGCGGAAGCGAAAGTTGTCGAGGTGGAACTGAAGGAGGAAGATGAATTCAAGCTTACTCCCGAAGCGCTGAAGTCGGTATTGAGTCCCAAGACCAAGGCCGTCATCCTGAACTTCCCGGGCAACCCTACGGGCGGCATCATGACCAGGGAAGACTATGCGAAGATCGTTCCATTGATCCAGGAAGCGGGAATCTTTGCGGTGACCGACGAGATATATGCGGAGCTGACCTATGAAAACAAGCACTGCACGATCGCGGAGTTTGAAGAGATAAAGGACAGGGTCATCGTCATCAACGGTTTCTCCAAAGCATATTCGATGACGGGATACCGTGTGGGATATATCCTTGCGCACAAAGGGCTCATCGAAATGTTCCTGAAGGTCCATCAGTACAACATCATGTGCGCCACGACTTCGAGCCAGTATGCGGCCATAGAGGCCATAAACAACGGCGACAGAGATATCGAGGAGATGTTCGTGAGTTTCAGGCAGAGAAGGAACTATATCGTCAAGGAACTCAACAGGATAGGCCTGAAGACTTTCATGCCTCAGGGAGCTTTCTATGTATTCCCTTCGATAAAGTGTACGGGCATGAGTTCAGAGCAATTCTGCGAGACGCTGCTTGATGAACAGAACCTGGCTCTTGTGCCGGGGAATGC
>JAGACP010000114.1 GCA_017614055.1 Erysipelotrichaceae bacterium
CCGGTAGCGCCGCCCCAGGCAGCCTGGTTGTTGAAAGCTCTCGAGAAAATGGCGCCGAACGCGGGTATGATCTGTCTGAAATTCACGATGATGATTATGATCGATCCGAGGATGAAGAAGACGACCATAAAAGGAACGATCTTCTCTGCAACGTTCGCGATCCTCTGAAGTCCTCCGAGGATAACGATTCCGACCAGGATCATAAGAATGATGCCGACGATCAGCATGTAGAGCGTGACCGATGAATCGCCTGATGTGTAAAGTACCTTGGATGACAAAGCCTTGATATCAAAGGCGGATGTGAAGTTAAGGACGATCTTGTTGACCTGACCCATGTTGCCGATACCGAATGCGGCAAGAGCTGCACAGATAGAGAAGATGATGGCAAGGATCTTTCCGACGACCTTCATTCCCTTGTATCCGCCGAGTCCGTCATGGAGATAGTACATCGCACCGCCGGACCATTCGCCGTCATGGTTTTTGCGTCTGAAATAGATACCGAGAATGTTCTCGGAATAGTTTGTCATCATTCCGAAGAAAGCGGCGAACCACATCCAGAAAACGGCACCCGGGCCGCCTGTGATGATAGCCGCGGAAACGCCTGCGATGTTACCTACGCCGACCGTCGCGGCAAGCGCGGTACAAAGAGCCTGGAACTGTGAGATCGTAGCGTGATCTTTGGTGTGTCCGATAACGTTCTTGTCGAACAGGCTTCCGATAGTCTTCTTCATCCAGTGACCGATATGCGTTACCTGGAATACTTTGGTAAGACAGGTCATCAAAATGCCTGTAGCAATGAGAAGCCATACGCCTGTTTTAGTCCATACGAAAGTATTGACGCTATCGTTTATGGCAGCAAGTGTTTCCCAGAACCCCATAGAATACCTCCATAATAAGTAAAATACGTTGCTGAAAGTATAACATGAAGAGCAAGCGCGTCTTTATGCGTAGCAGAACCGTAACCGAAATGCAAAAAAACGGATATTCATTTTCTGAATACCCGTTTCTTTTTGACTGATCAGACTGCTGATCTAAGCTTCGTTTTACTTGATATCAGCGTGGAAATCCTGAAGCGCCCTGACCTCGAAAGATCTTTCCTTTGCGGCCTTGATGCCCTCGGCAGAAGCCTTTGCTGCAGCCATGGTCGTGATATAAGGAATGTGCTGGCGGATAGCATCCTTACGGATGTAGGAGTCGTCGTGAGAAGACGTCTTTCCCGCAGGAGTGTTGATGATGAGATCGATATCCCCGTTAAGGATCATGTCGGCGATATTCGGTCTGCCTTCATAGATCTTCTTGACCTTCTCGGCTTCGATACCCGCCTCGGTGATCATGTTGTAAGTGCCGCCTGTTGCGAGGATCTTGAAACCGAGATCACTGAACGCCTTGGCAACATCGATGAGATCGATCTTGTCGAGATCGCTTACGGAAAGAAGCACAGTGCCCTCAAGAGGAAGCTCTGTCTTTGTTGCTTCCTGAGCCTTGAAGTAGGATTCGCCGAAGTGGCTTGCAAGGCCTAAGACTTCGCCTGTTGAACGCATCTCGGGTCCTAATACGGGGTCAACTTCCTGGAACATATTGAACGGGAAGACTGCTTCCTTGACTCCGTAATGAGGGATGATCCTGTCGTGGAGATCTGTAACAGGTGAAGGTCTTCCGGTAAGGTGCATCGTCATGATATCCGTAGCGATCTTGACCATGTTCGTGCCGGTAACTTTAGATACGAGCGGAACCGTACGTGATGCACGGGGATTAGCCTCGATAACGAAGACCTTTCCGTCCTCGATTGCGTACTGCATGTTCATAAGACCTACAACGTGCATCTCGACCGCGATCTTTCTGGTGTATTCCTTGATCGTGGCGACCTGCTCGTCGGTGAGGTTCAGTGAAGGCAGGATGCATGCAGAGTCTCCGGAGTGGATGCCTGCAAGCTCGATATGCTCCATGACTGCGGGAACATAGCAGTTCTCGCCGTCGGAGATAGCGTCAGCCTCGCACTCTGTCGCGTGGTGGAGGAAACGGTCGATAAGGATAGGTCTGTCAGGTGTTACGCCGACAGCCGCATTCATATAGACTCTCATCATCTCGTCATCGTGAACGACTTCCATTCCTCTTCCGCCGAGAACGAAGGAAGGACGGACCATGACAGGGTATCCGATCTTGTTTGCGATCGCGATGGCCTCATCGGCGTTGACAGCCATGCCTGCCTTCGGCATCGGGATGTTCAGCTTCTCCATCATCTTGCGGAAGAGGTCGCGGTCTTCGGCCATGTCGATGGTCTCGGGCGTCGTGCCGAGGATGTTGACGCCGTTGCGGGCGAGGTTGTCCGCGAGGTTCAGTGGCGTCTGGCCGCCGAATTGGACAATCGCGCCGTAGGGCTTTTCCTTTTCATAAATGGAAAGGACATCCTCCAGCGTCAGCGGCTCGAAATAGAGCTTGTCGGACGTGTCGTAGTCGGTAGAAACGGTTTCCGGGTTTGAGTTGACCATCACGACCTCGTGTCCG
>JAGACP010000115.1 GCA_017614055.1 Erysipelotrichaceae bacterium
CCGAGTCTTGACGTATTGACCGTTCCCTCGATTTCCAGAACAGGTGCAGGGTCCGCATTGTCGCCGTAGCTTATGACATCATTGATGTCGAATCTGCTTCCCCTGACTATCATCGCGCCGTCTCCGCTTCTGAATATGAACGGAGGCTCTACATCCCTGACCACTACGTTATAGACATCCGTTGATAAATTACCATATTCATCTTCCGCAAGAACATACACTTCATATGTCCCCGCCAGATCAGGCTTGCATTCCGTCTCGAGCCTCAGCGTGCCTTCATTGACGGACACGTTCTTTCTCATTTCCTCTTCGTTATAATCCTGACCGGGATCCATGTATACGGTCCTGTCGATGATCTTTATTACAGGAGGAGTCGTATCCTGTACCTCGTAGGAATAAACGACATTCCTTTCAAAGAAACCCTTCTTTACGGTATATGACGTACTGAAAACGCCTACCTCATCGGTATTCAGATACTCTGTTACCGGGATCACTTCCCCGTTGGTCTTCACGACCATGTCCATGGCCTTGTATACTTCACCGCGTTCAAGTTTCTGATTTCCCGCAAACTCCACGGTCGGTCTCAGAAGATAAAACCATACTGCAGCGCACACTGCAGCCGCCAGTGTCAGTCCCTTTAGGATCAACGATTTAAAGCCTGTTTCATTCATGATGTCTGTACTCTTGTCACCCTAATTATATCTTAATTCACTTCCTTTTCTTAGGTTCAGGAAGCTCGTCATACATCGCCGTGATCAAAGACTCCAGGAAAAAGCTGTCATCCAGATTCTCCACCAGAAGCATCTCTTTCGCACCCTCATACGGCAGTTCCATCCTTGCGTCAGGCATCATCTCCTTTGCCGCCTCTACAGGCTTCACTAGGAACCTGTCGTCATAGATGCCGCCAATTATCTTCCCGCGGTAATAAATTATATACTCGCCCATCATCGGACGCCACGAGACATCATCAAGCCTCGAAAGCTGTTCCAGAATATAGTCAAGATAAGATTCGCTTGAAGCCATTGCCATTTCCTCCGGATCATCAACTCTACTCTGTCATTGTATTACATAGCAGTGCCGTTCTCAAATCGACGAAAACGGGAACGGACAGGTTTATTCCCAGCAGGCATGTTCCATGTTAGAATAATGCCGTTGAACATCCTGAAAGGAATACCGTGAACAGAGAGAACAAAGGTTTATGGCTTGTTTTGCTGGGAGCGATCGCCTTTTCGCTGGGCGGACTTTTCGTCAAGCTCATCCCGTGGATCCCGATCTCGACCAACGCAGGCAGATGCATCTTCTCTTCACTCATGATATTCCTCTACATACGCATCTCAGGACATCATATAGTGATCAATAAAACAGTCATCCTGGGAGCGATCTTCGTAGCGGCCATGCTGGTATGCTACGTGGCTTCGATGAAGATGACCAGTGCCGCTTCAGCGATAGTGCTGGAATATACGGCTCCCGTTTTCATCATCCTGTTTGAAGCGATCCTGTTCAGGAAGAGACCGACGAAACTTGATCTGATCGTCTGTGCGGTCGTATTCTGCGGGATCGTTCTTGTCGTAAGCGGAGGTTCTCAGAACAGGACTTTTGCAGGCGATATGATCGCACTGCTGTCAGGCGTCTTCTATGCACTGACGATCATGCTGAACGACTTCGAAAAAGGAGATTCCCTGTCATCCGTTCTGTTCGGGCACATGCTGACAGTGCTGATCGGGATACCTTTCATAATGAAAGAAACAGATTTCAGCGCACATACGCTACTGCTGGTAGCGGCTTTGGGTATCTTCCAGGCCGGAGCGGGATATACTCTTCTGACGGTAGGTCTCAAGCACTGCGATGCTCTTTCGGGTTCGCTCGTCGCCAGTATCGAACCGGTGCTCAATCCCATTCTGGTGGCATTGTTCTACGGGGAATATGTTTCATATAAAGCCATCATCGGCGCAGTCATCGTCATCGGTACGATCTGTCTTTACAACATCATACGAATGAAAAAGGAAACGCGAAATTAATAATAAAAAAGATACCGTGCCTTCCTGCACGGTATCCTGATATCTGGATGGTGGAGTGTACGGGACTCGAACCCGTGACCTCATCGCTGCCAGCGATACGCGCTCCCAGCTGCGCTAACACCCCATGCGTAATATATTATATCAAAAAAGAATGGCGATGCCATTCTTTTAAGATTCTTTCCTCATGTATCTGTACAGGAAGTACACCATAGCGGCTTCACCGTACATCGATATATAGAACATCAGACTCAGTTTCTTGTCTCCTCCGGGATCCTTTCCCAGGAAGATGCCGACCATCGTGAACGCCAGCATAAGGAATCCCGCCAGGAACATGTGAGGATTCTTCTTCTTTATCATCAGATAAATGCCCACGCCGATGATGAAGAAATCAGGCACGATGTTGAGAGCCTGTATAAGTCCGTTCACCCATCCAGGTGTCTCGGCAGCCTGGGCGTAACGGTTAACGCCGAAGGCTATAGGTTCCATCGCCACGTTCAAAGACGCATAGAAGCCTCCCACCATCAGCAGTATCGTGATGATCCAGACGATCCTGATGATCGCCTTGTTCTTGGTGAGCGCATAGAAGCACAGCGGGAACAGCAGCGGTATCAGCGCGAAATGCAGGACATACCTGTATCTGCTGAGACCCTCCAGAAGAGATCCGAAAGGAAGTACGGAACCAAGAGCCAGTATCAGCGCATCATAGAAAAGACCGACGCATATGATACCCGTAAGCAGCGGGACCGGGTCTTTCTTCTTCCTGTACTGCAGGAACATCGCCGCAATTGAAACAAGCTCCAGGATCGCCATTATCCACAGGACTGGTGCCATCGTATCTATCAATATCTGTCTCATATGACCACACCGATATCCGAAGATATCCCTTTCTATATCACTATTATAAAACAAAAGGGACCTGTCAGGTCCCTGTCATATATAAGATATCCGTCAGTTTCTACGCTTTCTTTTTCTTCTCTCTCAGGCCTATCTCTTCGTGGCTGATAATCCTTTTTATATTGATGCGGTGCTTGTAGAGCATAAGCAGCGCGACGGCCACGAGGATGGCGATGATGCCGATGCTGGCCTTGTTGAAGATGTAGTACAGCGGTACCACCGTTATGACGGAAAAAGTTCCGATGACGATGTAGTTGGTTACGTAGGTGACGATGGCGGTAAGAGCCATTACTGCCAGAGCCAGTTTCCAGTTTATCGCTATGACCATGCCCAGATAGGAAGCGAAACCCTTTCCTCCCCTGAAACCCATGTAGAACGGGAAGATGTGTCCGACGATGGTCATCGCGCCCGCAAGGAACGGTATGATCTCGTCGTCAGGGAAAAGATAGCTGCAGAGTCTGACGGCGATGATCGCCTTCAGCATGTCGACAAGCGCCGTGAGTATCCCGGCCCACCAGCCGAAATTGACCTTCATGTTGCTTGCGCCGGCATTTCTGCTTCCTCTTTCGCGGATGTCGAAACCGTTCGCCTTGGCGATGAAGTAAGCGATGTTGAAACTGCCTAACAGATAAGAAATGATGGATGTGTAGATGTAGTTCATAAACATATTATACAAGACCTTTCATGCCGATGACAGACGATCAGACCGGCTCAGTATATTCAGGATCGTCCTTATGTTTCCTGACAAAAAGTATAAGCTTTATCAGAACGACCACCTCGATGGCGATCAGGATGAACGGTACGAAGACGAGATTATCGTTGATGGCCAGAAACTCCTCCGACAGAGACAGGTCATACAGTCCGTGCAGGAAGAATGGCAGCAGGAAACCTGTCCAGGCATCCGTTCTGTTTCCCGTACGATAGGATCTGCCGATGAAGTATCCCATCATCATTCCATATGAAGGATGCCCCATCGTTATGCCTTTGACCAGCAGCTGACCCATGCTGGATGTAAACGCCTGAGTTACCGTCTCGATGATCTGGAAACCGATGCCGACGATGCCGAAATAGGCTATGCAGTCCATCCATGATATCTGTCCGCAGTCCTTCGTGATGACGCGTCTGACGTGCAGGAACTTGACCAGTTCCTCGACGAACGCATATATCACGAAAGTCCTGAAGATCTTCTGTAAGAGCGGCGATACGTCAAGATCCAGCGCGTTCCAGGCTATGACCAATATCAGATCAAGGATGAACACGCCGATACAGCACAGTATGCCTCTGATCAGGATGTTCCTGCAGTTTTTTGTGTATTCGCCGTCTTCCTTTTTCAGATCGCGCAGATACTTGTAAAGCAGCAGCGAAGGGATCAGACTGGCGATTATGGCTATGACTAATACCAACATATTTTATTACCTCTTTACTTGTGCAGCAGAGACTCAATCCAGATCCTCTCCGTTGCTTTCAATGACTTTCTTGTACCAGAAGAAGGAATCCTTCCTGCTTCTTGCCATGGTTCCCGTACCGTCGTCATGCTTGTCGACATAGATGAAACCGTATCTCTTCCTCATCTCTCCCGTACCTGCAGATACCAGGTCGATGCAGCCCCATGTCGTATAGCCAAGCAGATCCACGCCGTTGTCTACGGCTTTCTTCATGGAAGCGATATGCTTCCTGAAATAGTCGATGCGGTAGTCGTCATGGATGGATCCGTCCTCTTCGACGGTGTCATATGCGCCAAGGCCGTTCTCCACGACCATCAGAGGTCTCTTGTAACGGTCATAGATCACCTCCAGATAATACTGCAGTCCGTCAGGGTCATATGCCCAGCCCCAGTCCGAATACTCCAGATACTCGTTCTTCACGCCCAGAGACATGTTTCCTTCGGTCTCTTCCGCACCCTTGTGGGTGGTGACGGCCTGGGACATGTAGTAGGAGAAGGTATACATGTCTACCGTTCCTTCCTTGAGATCCTTCAGGTCTTCTTCCGTCATATCCAGATGGACGTCATGCTCCTTCCAGAGCTTTTCCGCGAACACCGGATATTCGCCGAAGCACTGCACGTCTCCGCAGTAGAACACGCCCTTTTCCCACTTGTATCTGTTGAACAGGATGTCCTTCGGATCATCGGTGTGCGGATAGTAGGTTATGCCGCAGATCATGCATCCGATCATGTTTTCAGGATCGACCTCATGGCCTATCCTGACGGCCTTTGCCGAAGCGACGAACTGATTGTGCAGATGCTGGTAGGCTTCCTGATAATAAGAATCATCCATGTCTTCCGGCAGGAAATTGATCGTATTGTTTATCTCGTTGAAAGTAAGCCAGTAATGGACCAGACCCTTGAATTCCTCGAAACACGTCTTTACATACTTCACAAACAGAGGAATGAGTTCCCTGTTCTTCCAGTCTCCCAGCGTCTCCTCCAGATACAGAGGAGTATCGAAATGCCACAATGTAACCAGCGGCTCTATGCCGTTGTTTTTGAGCTCGGTGAATACGTTCCTGTAGAATTCGATCCCTTTGGGATTAGGCTTTTCCTCCATTCCCGTAGGATACAGTCTCGACCATGATATGGACATGCGGAACACCTTGAAACCCATCTCCGCAAACAGAGCTATGTCCTCCTTGTAATGATGATAGAAATCTATACCGTCATGGTTGGGATACAGACAGTCGTCAAGCACGGCATAATGAGCCCCCTCAGGAAGCTTCTGGAGCCTTGTAAGATATCCCGGATTGCCGTCCTTGTCGATGTAGGTGACCCTTCTGGGCTCTTTGAACGAACCGCCCGTAGTCACATCCGTAAGGGCAGGACCCCTCCCGTCGGTATTCCATGCGCCTTCCATCTGATTGGCGGCAGTAGCTCCGCCCCATAAAAAGTCTTTTCTGAAACCCATGTTTCTCTCCTATCTGTTATTGCCTATATATCTATCTACATCTCTATTATACAGAAACAGGACCATCAAGG
>JAGACP010000116.1 GCA_017614055.1 Erysipelotrichaceae bacterium
AGTATAAGATCGCTCTTGGTATCGATGGAGACTCCGAAACCGTACTTCGAAAGAAGCTTCAACGCTCCCCTTGTCAGCTCATATTCCTTCTCGAAAGGATTATAGGTATCGGACATCGAACCTATCCCTACCACGCCTCTATTGCGTTTCCTTGAAAGTTCATCCTCCAGTATCGTCAGGCAGTTTTCTTTTCCCTTCGGTACGTCGAAATCATCGATGTGGTAGCAGCTGCTTCTGCTGTCGCAGTAGATGCAGCCGTGGCAGCACCCCCTGTACAGGTTCATGTTGTAGTCCACGCCGTACCATTCATCGCCGTATTTCACTTTCGACATTATGGTCTTTGCCTTGACGAATTCCATACTTCAATTATCTTCCCGGCAAATAAAAAACTCAAACCGTGTTTGAGCTTTATGCATAAATGGCAGGGGAGGAAGGAGTTGAACCCACACCAGCGGTTTTGGAGACCGATGTACTACCGCTATACTACTCCCCTGTGTGCTTTATTATTCTACCTTATACATCCGTTTTTTACAAGAAAACTTGCAATATAATGTCAAGGTGATAAACTTTCATATGAATCATAAGCAAATACCGGAAAGGAAATGCCAACTCATGAAAATAGGACAGTTCTCAGATTCATTCCTGCCGATCATCGACGGAGTCGGCAGAGTCGTATACAACTACTGCAACACCATCGCCAGGAAAGGACACGAATGCACGGCGGTCGTTCCTCTTGACCAGTACGGATACCGCGCAAGATATCCTTTCGAGATCATAGACTACTACGCCAAGAAAGTGCCCATCATGTCCCAGTATGACGCGGGACTTCCGCCTTTCGACATCCACTACAACGCCCGCATGGACATGACCAGCTTCGACATCGTCCACGTCCATACGCCTTTCATCGCGGGATTCGAAGGGATAAAATACGCCAGAGACAGGAAGATCCCCATCGTAGGCACCTTCCATTCGAAATACTACGACGACTTCCTGCAGATGACGGGATCGAAATCCATGGCCCACATCGGCACGGACATGGTCATACAGTTCTTCAACCACTGCGACGAAGTATGGGCCGTTTCGGAATCTTCAGGCGAGACCCTGAGATCATACGGATACAAGGGCGAACTCAAGATCATGCCCAACGGCATGGACATCAAGACCGTCGATCCGTCATGGAAAGAAGAAGCCAGAGAATACTTCAACATTCCTTCCGGACGTCCGTGTCTGCTTTTCGTCGGACAGATAAACTGGAAGAAAAACATCCTGAGGATCCTGGAAGCCGCAAGCCTGCTCAAGAAAGACGGAACCGACTTCTCCCTCATCCTTGCGGGAAAAGGTCCTCATGAAAAAGAGATCCAGGACAAGATAAAAGAACTCGACATCGAAGACAGGACGTACATGATAGGACATGTCCTGAAGGAACAGCTGCTCTACGGACTCTATTCCCTGGCCGACCTGTTCATCTTCCCTTCCATCTACGACAATGCGCCGATGGTCGTCAGGGAAGCGGCCAACGCCGGAACGCCTTCGATAGTCATCGAAGGATCAAGCTCCGCCGAGATCATCGAAAACAACGTCAGCGGCTTCTGCTGTGAGGACGACTCCGAAAGTCTCTTTGAGACCATGAAAGAAAACCTCAAGGATCTCGACAGGACCGCGATGATCGGAGCCACCGCCAGGAACACCATCCTGACGGGATGGGACGAGATCATCGACATGGTCCTTGAAGAATATCAGAGACTCATAGATGAACATCGGAAATAAAGTAATGCTATAATGATTTTAACGGAGGAACATTTATGTCAACACCACATAATCAGGCAGAACTGGGCGAAATAGCCAAGACAGTACTGATGCCGGGAGATCCCCTGCGTGCGCAGATGGTCGCCGAAAAGTTTCTTGACAATCCGGTACAGTTCAACTCGGTAAGAAACATGTTCGGCTATACCGGAACATACAAAGACAAGATCGTTTCAGTCATGGGCTCGGGCATGGGCATCCCTTCCATAAGCCTGTACGCCTATGAACTGTATAAATTCTACGGAGTGGAAAACATCATCAGGATCGGCTCCTGCGGCGCATACAAGGAAGACCTGGAACTGTTCGACACCATCCTGGTGGACAGTTCATATTCGGATTCTTCATACGCCATGGTGTTCGCCAACGATCCAGAGAAGATCCAGTATCCCAGCAAGGAACTCAACGACAAGCTGAAGAATGCGGCAAGCAGGATCGGCATCGAACTTCATGAAGGAAGGATCATGTCCAGCGACGTATTCTACAACTTCGATGACGCCGCCAATCAGAGATCGCTTGAAACCGTCAAACAGTACGACATCTGCGCAGCGGAAATGGAATCATTCGGACTCTTCGCCACGGCGAAAGCCCTGGGCAAGAACGCAGCCTGCGTCCTGACGGTATCCGACAGCATCGTCAACAGCGCCGAGACCACCGCGCAGGAAAGACAGACGAGCCTGCTAAACATGATCAGGGTCGCCCTGGAATCCATAGTCGAATAATAAAACAAAAAGGAGCTTCACAGCTCCTTTCATAATGCCTTACAGCTTCTCGACAAGCTCCTTGAGATGCCCGCTCTGATAGTTCTCGATCAGACCCTCGTCGGCATCGTTTGCCAGTTCGGGATCAAGAGGCAGCTTCGCCACGACATCGAGACCGTATTTCTGCGCGACATTGTCAGTCTCATCGGACTTGTAGATGTTGATCTGATGACCGCATTCATCGCACTTGATGTAGGCCATGTTCTCGACGAGACCCACGATAGGCTTTTTCACCTCGATGGCCATGTTTATGGCCTTCGATACGACCATGGACACGAGCTTGGATGGAGTCGTCACCATGACGAACTCGTCCACAGGTATCTGCTGGACGACGGATATCGCGATATCCGAAGTTCCTGGAGG
>JAGACP010000117.1 GCA_017614055.1 Erysipelotrichaceae bacterium
ACGCTGATGTTTCCGATGAAATACCGCACACCGGACAATCTGAAACAGATAGCCGTGCTTGCGGATCTCTACGGCATCTCCTATGACAGGATGAGGAACTACGTGGCCAATGCCGTGAACAAATCAAACGGTCAGTTCAATCTGAATCAGCTCAGATATTCCTGCATGAACGCCAGAGGGGAATACAGGAAAACGGAACCAGGAAAGTACGACGTGCCTTGTCAGGATTACCTGATGTCCCTGCAGGACGGAAAGGAAGTCACGGAATACGACAAGAAGATCCTCTACAACCTGGCTTTCAAGTATCATCTGAGGAACGATGTGATAAACGTGCTGCTTGAGCATACGCTGAAAAACTGCGACAACAGGCTCATCGAAAACTACATCTATCCGATCGCATCGGACATGCACAGGAACGACGTGAAAGACTCCGGGCAGGCACTGGAAAGACTGCTTTCCGATCATCACGGTCAGAAGACGGATGATTCTCTTCCTGTCTATGACAGCAGCAGGAACAGGAAGCTTTCCGATGATGAGATAAACGATCTGCTGGCTTTAAGGAACAAACAGTGACAGACATAAAAAACATAAAAGAGGATCCTTATCTGGGTCCGTTCATAGCTGAACACAAGGTTTCAGATGAGTTCATAAAAGAAAATCTGAACATGTTTTCGCGTATCATGGATTCCCGAAACAGATGCACAGGCTGCAGGGGTCTTGAACAATGCACGCAGAGCAGTCAGGGACAGAAACTTGCCTTAGACTATCTCGGGACCGTTGTCGAAGAGATAGAATACTGCAGATACGCCAGGAAGAACATCGACAGAGACGAACATGCCGGCAACTACGTATACTGCGACATCCCTGCGGAGATGCTGGATGTGACGCTTGAAGAAGTGAACTATACCGAAGATCAGAGGGAACTGTATGCCAGGCTGCTCGGGATACTCCATGGAAAATCCGACAAAGGTCTCTACATCGTGGGAGCCCTCGGAACGGGAAAGACATATCTGTGCAGCGCTCTGGCCAATTCGCTGGTGAAGAAAGGCGAGAAAGTAGCGTTCGTCAAGGTATCGGACTTCTTCAATGACATGAAGGCCAACATCGTAAACAATTCCCAGACCGTCGACAGGACGATAAACAGGCTCAAGAAAGCCGATTATCTCTTCCTTGACGACATAGGGGCAGAGACGGTATCACAGTTTGTCAGGGACGACATACTGTTTAGGATACTTGATCATAGGATGGCCCATCATCTGACGACCATCTTCACATCGAATCTGGACAAAGAAGCACTTTACAAGCATTACCAGTATGACCGCTACGAGAAATCCAATATCATGAAGGCGGAAAGACTGATGGAAAGGATAGATATCCTGGCCGAGGACTATGTCCTGACAGGCAAGAACATGAGGAGGTTGCAGGATGCTTAGAAAAATTGGTGTATTGACTTCCGGCGGTGATTCACCGGGCATGAATGCGGCGATAAGGGCAGTCACTAGGACTGCGCTGGCCAACGGCATCGAAGTGGTCGGAATACGCGACGGATACAAGGGGCTGGTCGAAGGGCTTTATGAGCCGTTTACCAGAAGATCCGTTGCCGAGACCATCTCCATGGGCGGAACCATACTGGGAAGTGCGAGACTTCCTGAATTCAAGGAAGAGGAAGTTCTGATGAAAGGCGTCAACAAACTCAAGGAGAACGGCATCGATGCGGTCGTCGTCATCGGCGGCGACGGTACGTACCGCGGAGCGAACGCTCTGACACAGCATGGCATCAACTGCATAGCTCTTCCCGGCACGATAGACAACGATATCGAGGGAACGGATTTCACGATTGGTTTCGATACCGCTCTGAACACCATAGTAGAGTGTGTCGACAAGCTCAGAGATACATCCAACTCCCATCACCGCTGTTCGGTGGTGGAAGTCATGGGCAACAGATGCGGTGACCTGGCCATCTATTCAGGCATATCGTGCGGCGCTGAAGTACTCATCACTCCTGAGACGGGATACGACGAGGAAGCTGTACTTGAAAAGTTGAAATATCTGGAGAACCAGGGCACGAGCCATGCGATCGTCATCGTTTCCGAAAAAGTATGCGACGTCCAGGCACTGGCGGAGAAAGTATCCAAGGCAACGGGCTTCGCGGGAAGAGCGACGATACTGGGACACATCCAGAGAGGAGGCTCTCCTACGCCTAACGACCGTGTGCTCGCGTCGAGGATGGGGGCAAAGGCCGTCGAGCTTCTGATCGAAGGAAAGGGCGGAGAGTGCGTCTGCATCAGGAACAACGAGATAACCTCGATGTCCATCGACGAATGCATCTCTCTGACGAGAAGCTCAAGGAAAGAATTCTACAGACTGTTCGACAGACTGGTATAAAACAAAAAGCATGGACCTTCGGGTCCATGCTTGCTATCTTATCGCATCAACATGATTGAGGATGACCGGGATCACTATGGGGTTCCGGTTCGTTTTTTCATACAGGAACGGCTCGAGCGTATTTCTTATGCAGCTCTTGAGATCGCCGAATGTGACTTTCTGTTTCATCGCGTTCCTCAAGGCATCATAGGTCAGCGCTTCTGCTTCCTTGATCATCGTCTGAGATTCCTTGATGTATACGAATCCTCTTGAAACGATTCCCGGCTTGCACAGTATCTTGTTCTCGCGCGAATCGATGCATACGACTACCGCCACAAGGCCGTTGTCCGCAAGGATCTTCCTGTCCTTGATGACGGATGTCGAAAGACCGGAGATGTCGTTGCCGTCGACGTATATCGCATCGGTCTGTATCCTCGTATTGGAACGATATACCTCTCCCTGATGCAGTACCAGAGCGTCTCCGTTGGCGCAGATGAAGCAGTTGTCCCTCGGGATGCCCGTCTCTACCGCCGATTCGGCATGGAGCTTCAGCATCTTGTACTCGCCGTGCATAGGCATGAAATACTTTGGCTTTATCAGCTGCAGCATCAGCTTCTGTTCCTCCTTAGAGGCGTGGCCCGTGGTATGCAGGGAGGAAAGGGCGGAGTTCTCAAGGACTCTGGCGCCGTTTCTCATGAGCTGGTTGACGATTCCGCCGATGTTCAGGGCATTGCCCGGAATGGCGCTTGAAGAGAACACCACGGTATCTCCGGGTATTATCCTTACATACTTGTGCGTGCCGTTGGCTATCCTGCTCAGTGCCGCCAGCGCTTCGCCCTGCGAACCCGTGCATACGATGCAGAGTTTCTCTGGAGGGAACTGGTTGACAAGTTCCGGAGATATGAAAGTGTCTTCAGGCACGTCGATGGTCTTCATCTGCAGACCTATCTCCACGACATTCTCCATGGATCTGCCGAATACGCAGACTTTCCTGTCGCAGTTCTTGGCAGCCTTGATGATCTGGGCAAGTCTGTTGACGTTGGATGCGAAAGTGGAGATGAGTATCCTTCCCGTTGTCTTGCGCATGATGTCGTTTATCGCTGAAGCGACCTGTTTCTCGGATATCGAGAAGCCGTCGACTTCGGCGTTGGTGGAATCCGAAAGAAGCAGCGTCACTCCCGCCGCGCCTATGTAGGCCATCTTCTGATAGTCGGAGTTCTGTCCCACAGGCGTGAGGTCGAACTTGAAGTCTCCCGTCTCCACGACGCGTCCGTTGGGGGTGTTTATGAGGACTCCCAGGGAATCCGGGATGGAGTGCACGGTATTGAAGAAACCGATCCTGAAGTGTTCGGTCTGGATTGCGGAATCTTCGTTTATCTCGATGATCTGGGTGTTGGCCAGCTTCTTTCTTTCCTGCAGCTTCTTTTCGATCAGAGCCTTGGCGAATCTCGGCGCATAGATCTTCTCGACCGGACATGCCAGCAGAAGGAAAGGTATGCCGCCGATGTGGTCTTCGTGACCGTGGGTTATGATCAGCGCCTTGATCTTGTCTTTGTTCTTTATCAAATGTGTATAGTCAGGTATTACATAGTCCACGCCCAGCAGTTCGTCGTCGGGGAACTTGATGCCCGCATCGATGATGATGATCTCGTCATCATGTTCGAAGCAGTACATGTTCTTTCCGACTTCTCCCAGACCTCCCAGAGCATAGACCAGGGTATCCGTCTTCGCGTCATAGTTGGCTCCGCTGTATCCGTGGGATGCGGAGTTATCCTGACGGCCGTAGTAGAAAATATTCTTCATCCTACCTCCTGTATGTTAGATTATATGTTTCTTTATGTTTACAGATTTATTCTATATTAAAGAATATGTTTATTCAATTACGATCGCCTGAGGATCGCGGTATGTCGTGATGCGGTCATAGAAAAGGATGCCCTTGAAATGATCGAGTTCGTGCTGGAGCACTATCGCAAGATATCCTTCCGCCTTGATCACTATGTCTTTCTCCTGCAGGATGTCGTAGGCCTTGACCTTGACCCTGGCGCTGCGGTAGACGAAACCCTCGTGTTCGCCGACTACCGAAAGACATCCTTCACCCGCATCCATGTATGCTTTCTCGACTGATTCGGAGACTATCCTCGGATTGACGAGCGCATACTCGCAGACCTTGTTTCCTTCTTCATCCTTGATGATTATGGCGGTCATCTTTAGCGGTATGCCTATCTGGATGGCGCTGATGCCTACAGCGGGCCTGAGGTCTTCTTTTTCGGCTATCTCTTCGATCGTCGATCTGTCGACATAGTTCAGCATCTCAAGCAAAACAGCCCGGTTTTCATCGGACACAGGCATCTCAACATCGGCAGATCTCTGCCTTATCAATGGATCATCGTCCTTGATTATTGTTTCGTTGTTGATAAGCATAACAACATAATAATATATGATAAAATGATTTTATGCAAAGAAAAGGCGGTCTTACTGTCGGCGACAAATGCACGACCATCGCGGCCGTGGTCCTTGTCATATTCGGTTCCCTGATGGTCTCATCGGCCGAAATGGGCAACGCCGCAGGCAATACGGCTTATCTGACATCGGTGATAGTAAGACAGGTGGCGTATGCGCTCATAGGCCTGCTGGCCTATTTCATCTTCGTCAACATGAAGATCTACCGTCTGCGCATATTTTTTTATTACCCTTTCTATATCCTGATACTGGCTTTACTGCTGGCATGCAGGGCCTTCGGACAGATAAACGGAGCATATGCCTGGATAAGTCTTCCGGGAGGCGTGACGATACAGCCTTCAGAATTCGCCAAGGCCTACATGATAGTCCTGGCGGGGAAGATGCTGGGAGTCAACAGGCATGAAGACAATCTCAAGTATTTCAAGTGGTACATGGGCATGACCCTTCTGTACTTTCTGATCATATTCCGCTATCAGAGCGACTTCGGTTCGGCGATAGTCCTGTTCATAATCTGCTACTGCATGATGCTGATACCGCAGTACAGGGAGCTCAGAAAATGGCAGGCTGTAATGTTTTTACTGATGTTTGGTGTCATCATCCTGGCTTTTATCGTGATGTCTCCCCCGTTTACGGAACTCCTCAAGGCGCATTCAGACAACTACATGGTCGGACGTTTCCTGGCTGCAGCCGATCCGTTCCTTTATCAGTATGACAACGGCTATCATCTGATCATGTCGATGGTCAGCTTCGCCAATGGGGGGTGGCTGGGTCTTGGATATGGCAATTCCATCCACAAATACATGAATTTCCCGAACCCTTCCAACGACTTCATCCTGCCGGTTATAGTGGAGGAACTTGGCATCGTCGGTTTCATAGTCCTTGTCGTGGCGTACGGATGCATGCTGTATCCGGTTTACAGGTATTCGAGAAAGACGACAAGAACGGCTTCGAAAGTAGTCCTGATGGGCGTATTCACATATTTCATCTGCCATTTCATCCTGAATGTCGGAGGAGTGTCGGGAATAATCCCTCTGACGGGCGTACCTCTTCTGCTTATCAGTTCGGGCGGTTCATCGATGGTGGCATCGCTCATGGCACTGGGAGCGGGGCAGGCGGAGATGATGAGGAATGCGGAGGCCGGCAAATGAGGATCATCGCAGGAAAATACAAAAGGACTCCTCTGAAGACTCTTGAAGGGGAAGACATAACAAGACCTACCAGAGACATGGTCAAGGAGGCTCTGTTCTCCACGATCGACATGCACGGCGAAACGGTTTTCCTGGATCTTTTTGCCGGATCGGGTTCGATAGGCCTGGAAGCCGTCTCGCGCGGTGCGGGCGTCGTCGTCTTCAACGACAACAACACCTCGGCAGTGAAGGTCATCAGACAGAATCTCGACAAGGTCCATGAGGAACGCGAAGTGTACAGCCTGGATTACCAGGAATGTCTGAAGAGACTTGAAGGAAGGAAGTTCACCCACATATATCTCGATCCTCCGTACAGTTTCCCCGACTATGGAGAGATCTTCTATCACATAGGCAGATACGATGTGCTGGATAAAAAAGGTATAATCATATGTGAAGTGAGAAAAGATACGGACCTTGAAGAGCATTATCTCGATTTTGAGTGCTTCAAGGAGAAAAGATACGGCATAAACAAGCTGCTGTATTATCGAAAGGAAGTTTGAACATGGTAAAGGCAATATATCCCGGAACCTTCGATCCGATCACGGTTGGACATCTTGACGTCATACTCAGAGCCAGCAAGGTATATGATCATCTGATCGTCGCCGTCATGGAGAACAGAAGCAAGAACTGCACGTTCTCCGATGAGGAAAGAAAAGGATTCATAGAAAGATGCATAGAGGGACTGGACAACGTGGAAGTGATCATAGGACACGGACTGACCGTCGAGATGGCGAGAAATCTTGACTGCAAGGTCATCGTCAGAGGCATCAGAGCCGTATCCGACTATGAGTCCGAACTGGCTCTGGCCAGCGCCAACATGAAACTTGACGAAAACATCGAGACGATATTCTTCGTTGCCAAGCCTGAGCTGTCGTTCCTGTCTTCTTCGGTAGCAAAGGAGATAGCTTCGTTCAACGGAGACATCAGCGACTACATACCTTCATGCATCATAGATGATGTGGCGAAGAAGCTGTATAAGTAGGGAATAAACAGATCTGTACAGGATCTGTTTTTATATTGCCGACTGTTTAGCACTTACTTGTTGACAGTGCCAGAACATTGGTGTATATTAGCAGTAGAAAGGTTAGAGTGCTAAAGGAGGTGGTGAAATGGTATTGACCCAGAGAATGGTCGAGATCCTCAAGGCGATCGTCGATGAATTTGTAGCAACTGCCGAACCGGTAGGTTCAAAGACCCTTGTCGACAAGTATGGTCTTCCTTATTCCAGCGCCACGATCAGGAACGACATGGCAACGTTGGAGTCGATGGGTTATCTAGAGAAGCCACACACTTCCGCGGGCCGTATCCCTTCGAACAAGGGCTATCAGTATTACTGCGAGCATCTTCTCAAGAAGGATATGGACGATGAAGTGAAATATGCTTTAGCGAACATATTCGACAGGAAGTCCGCGAACATCGAGGATGCGATAAAGGAGTCCTGCAAGATAGTATCGGAGATGACCAATCTTGCCAGCGGCATGCTGGGACCTGATGCGAAGAATCAGACGCTGGAATTCATAAAGGTATTCCAGATCGATCCGAAGACGGCGGTATGCGTATTCATCACGAATACCGGACATACCGAAAACAAGACATTCAATTTCCAGGATGAAGTCACCATCGAAGATATCAGGACATGTACGGATATCCTGAACGACAGACTCAAGGGTACGTATATCCACGATCTGCCCGAGAAGCTTGAATCTCTGAGACCTATACTTACGAAGTCCGTGCAGAGGTTCGAAATGCTGTACAACGCATTCGCCGGAGCGTTCATCAAGTTCGCTTCCGAGACCCTGTATTTCGAGGGAAGTTCCAACATGATGTATCAGCCGGAATACGCGGATGTCGAGAAACTGAAAGAACTGACAAAGTTCTTCGATGACTCCAAGCTGTTCAGGAGCCTGGTCGAGCGTCAGACCCAGGGAAGCGAAGTGGTTGCGGTTACGCCGCAGGGAACGGAGCTTGTCTGGAAGGAT
>JAGACP010000118.1 GCA_017614055.1 Erysipelotrichaceae bacterium
ATCAGGAACGCACATCCTGGGCGTATATGAGGAAGGCCCTTTCATTTCTTCGGGGAAGGAAAGGGGAGCGCAGTCTCTTGATTTCCAGATCATTCCTTCAAGGAAGGTGATCGACGAGTTCAACGAGGCGTGCGGCGGACATCTGAAGTATGTCATGATCGCTCCGGAGATGCTCGAGGGTGACTACAGCGTCATCGACTACTGCGTATCCAAAGGAATGAAGGTTTCTCTGGGCCATACCGGTGCAGACTTCGGGACATGCGAGAAAGCGATACAGCATGGCGCCACATCGTTCACCCATACCTACAACGGCATGAAGGGACTGCATCACCGTGAACCGGGAGTCGTTGGAGCGGCGATGTATTTCGACGGCTGCTACGCGGAGATGATCTGCGACGGCATCCATGTGAACAAGTATGCGGCAAACATCATGGCCAGGATGAAGGGAAAGGACAAATTGATACTTATAACCGATTCAGTGAACATCAAGGGACTGAAGCCCGGAGTATATGAATCGGAAGAGAAAGGAAGAAGCACCACCGTCACGAAGGACGGCGTAGGCTACATCACCGGAACGGATACACTTGCGGGATCGTGCCACAGACTGAATCATATCCTTGACTATGCCGTGCATGAAGCGGGCATCGATCTGGTGACGGCGATGAATGCGGTGACCGTCAATCCGATGAGGATGCTCGGGATAACGGACAGGGGTCTGATCAGGGAAGGATACGTTGCGGACATCGCGGTGTTCGACGACAGTTTCAATACGAAGGCCGTCTATATCGACGGCAAGGAATTCAAGCTGCGTTAAAGCACCTGGAGAATCATGAAGATGTGGTTTAAGAGAAAAGAAAAGGACATCATTCCATATGATCCCGAAACCTGCTATGCGGTGATCAGAAGTTCGATCTGTACCGGAGAGAAAGTAGCCGGTTTCAGAAACAGGAAGGACGGACACTTTACCGAAGTCATGCTGATAAGGTCCGGAACTGATGAAAAACGGTTCATGGACATGTACGGTCTTGATGAGATCAAGACCGAATACTGACGGGTAAAGACGAGAATCAGGAACGGTATTTACAGGGAGAACTGATCAGAAAGGAGACCGAATGACAGTGTATGACCGTCTTGTCAAAGCGAGGGACGACAAGTATCGGGAATTTCAGATAAAACTGGTTCCGAATGTTTCACCGGATACCGTTATTGGTGTCAGAACGCCCGAGATGAGAAAGATCGCAAAAGAAGTATTCAACAGTCCTGAGCGGGAAGCGTTTCTGGCTGATCTGCCGCACAGGTACTATGAGGAGAATCTGGTACATTTCTTCGTCATCTCGATGATCAGGGATTTCGATGAATGCATCGGGGCTGTAGAGGAGTTCCTGCCTTACGTCGACTGCTGGCCGGTATCGGATCAGGCGACCCCGAAGGCGTTTGCGAAGAACCATGGTAAACTTCTTCCTTACATCAGAAAATGGATCGCTTCCGATCATGTGTATACCGCCAGATTCGGGATGCGCATGCTGATGAACGAGTTTCTGGGTGATGATTTCAGGAAAGAGTATCTTGATCTTGTCGCAGACAAAAAGGGCGATGACTATTATCTGAAGATGATGGCCGCCTGGTATTTTGCCACGGCCCTGGCGAAGAGATACGATGAGACGATCCCTTATTTCGAAAAGCGCAGACTGGATGAATGGGTACATAAAAAAGCCATTCAGAAAGCCATAGAGAGCTACCGGGTCAGCGATGAGCACAAGGAGCATCTGAAAAGTCTCAGATGATGGCGTATATGACGGGCCGATGGCCCGTTTTTCTTTAAATAAAAGCAATCTGTTACGAATTAGTATAAAATAATCATATAGTTAAAAGGATCGCATATGCTGGATATATTTGAAACGGAGATCCCCCAGCTGATAAAGGGGGAGAAAAGAAAGATATATGTCTATGTTCCGGACATGGAAGGGTGTTTTCCCGTCCTTTACATGTTCGACGGACACAATCTGTTCGACGATGATGAAGCGTCCTTCGGCAAGAGCTGGGGGATGAAGGATTTCCTGGATGAGAACGGATTTCCTCTGATCGTCGTCGGCGTCGAGTGCAACCACCACAGCGAGAAGTCCAGAACGGGAGGAAGGCTTTCGGAGTATTCTCCTTTCGATTTTTCCGATCCGCACTGGGGAAAGATCAAGGGAAGAGGGAAGATCACGATGGACTTCTATGTGAATGAACTGAAGCCTTACATCGACGACAATTATCCCACGCTTCCCGACAGGAGATACACTTTCATCGGCGGCAGTTCCATGGGTGGTCTGATGACGCTGTATGCGATGTGCGAATACAACGATGTCTATTCAAGAGGCGCAAGTCTTTCGCCTTCGGTGATCTTCGCGCCGGAGAAAGTATTGGAAATGATAAACGGCACGAAGTTCAGGAACAACACCGTACTGTACATGGACTATGGCCAGAAGGAGATAGGCTGGCGCAATACGAGAGAGATATACGGCGAAGTGACGAGTGCTCTCATACAGAAGAAAGTCCTGCTTGACAGCAGGGTCGTACCGAAGGGCGAACATAACGAAGCGTCATGGGAAAGGGCCATACCTTTCTTCATGGAGACACTGTTCTATCGTTTATAGGAGAAAATTATGGAGATCAATTACGACGAGTTCTACAGCTACAATCTCAACAGAAACATGCCTATCAAGGCCTACGGACAGAAGGGGAGACCCGTGCTGTTCATACCTTGCCAGGACGGGCATCACTATGATTTCGAGAATTTCCGGATGATCGATCATTTCCATGACTGGATCGAAAACGGCAAGTGCATCGTCTTTTCCATCGATACGATAGACGAGGAGACTTGGTCCGCGAAGTACGACGATCCTTACCACAGGATCAGACGTCATGAGAGCTGGATCAACTACATCACCAGGGAGGTCGTTCCTTACATCAGGAACTACGTCAACGAGAAGAACGGCTGGGAAGGATATCCTGGGATAATGACCTTCGGATGTTCGATGGGCGCGACCCATGCCCTGAACCTGTACCTGCGTTTCCCGGATCTGTTCGACCGCTGTCTGGCGCTGAGCGGAATATACAACGCTTCCTACTTCCTGGGGAACTACATGGACGAGGTGGTGTACGACAATTCCATCACCGACTACATGAACAACATGCCCGCCGATCATCCGTTCATCGAACGTTACAACAACAACAAGGCCGTGGTCTGCGTGGGCCAGGGAGCCTGGGAGGAACCGTGGTCGACGCGTTTCATCGACGAGAGGTTCCAGGAACTGGGCATAAACATATGGGTGGACTACTGGGGCTATGACGTTAACCACGACTGGCCGTGGTGGTACAAGCAGGTGGATTATTTCCTGCCTTACCTGCTGGAGGACAACACATGAACTTTATCTATCTATCGCCGAACTTTCCGGCCAATCACTGGAACTTCTGCAACAAGCTGAAGGGCAACGGGATCAACGTCCTGGGCATCGGTGACTGCCCGTATGAGCAGCTCAGCGACGAGCTTAAGGATTCTTTGAACGAGTATTATCTCGTTCCTTCACTGGAGAACTATGACGAGGTCTACAGGGCCGTGGCTTTCTTCTGCTTCAAATACGGGAAAGTCGACTACATCGAGACCAACAATGAATACTGGCTGGAAAGAGACGCCAGACTCAGGACCGACTTCAACGTGAATACGGGTTTCCATATCGAGGACATGGAGGCGGTCAAGTTCAAATCCAAGATGAAGGCCAACTACATCAAGGCGGGGATACCTGTCGCCAGATACCACATGGTGGACGACTATGAGGACTGCGCGAAGTTCATCGAGGAGGTGGGCTATCCCGTGGTAGCCAAGCCGGACAACGGCGTGGGAGCCAAC
>JAGACP010000119.1 GCA_017614055.1 Erysipelotrichaceae bacterium
AGATCGTCGTTAACATAGACACGGAATTCGTATAGGCCACCGGTATCTTTCAAAAACGATCAAAAAAGTATAATATGTTATTGTTATATTTTATGTAATGGAGGTGAGCACGATATGATTAAGATCTATCTTTCACAGAACGGCAAGCTGGAAACTATCGATAAGCCGCAGAAGGGATGCTGGATAAGTCTCGTACACCCGAATGAAAAAGAACTGAGTGAAATAGAACAGAAATACAAGATAGAATCTGATGATCTGCGTGCCGCGCTCGATGAAGAAGAGGCTTCACGTATCACCAAGGAAGACGATTATTCGATGGTTCTCGTCGATATTCCGACGATCGAGGACGACAATGGCAAGAACCGTTTTTCGACGATACCTATGGGCATCATCCTGGCCAAAGGCGCCGTCATCACCGTATGTCTGGAGAATACGCCGGTCCTTAATTTCAATGCCAAGACCAGCAAAAGCATAGATACCACACTGAAGACGAGATTCCTGCTTCAGATCCTTCTTGAGAATGCGAAGCTTTATCTGAAGTATCTCCGTCAGATAAACAAGCAGTCAGAATATCTGGAAGTCGAACTGAAACGTTCCATCGAGAATCCGGTCCTGCTGGAGATGATGGAACTCGGACGAAGCCTGCTGTATTTCACGACTTCGCTCAAGGGAAACAACGCCGTGCTGGAGAAGCTTTCCAAGACCGCGTCAGTCACCAGATATGAGGAAGACGAGGATCTGTTCGAAGATGTCATGATCGAATCCAAGCAGGCCAGCGAGATGGCGGACACTTATTCAGGCGTCATCAACGGAATGATGGATGCCTATTCTTCGATCATTTCCAACAATATGAACGTCATCCAGAAGTTCATCGCAATAGCCGCCGTGGTCATCTCGATCCCGAGCATGGTCTTCGACGCCTACGGCATGAACATCGAAGGCGTTCCTTACGAGAACTCGCCGCATGCGTTCATAATCATCGTCGTGCTGGCGCTTTGCGCATCATTCCTGGTAGCGCAGTATTTCAACCGCAAGAAGATGTTCTAGGAGAAAGACATGTCCATACTTTTCAAGAATGCAGCTGTATTGACGAGAAATGACAGCAGTTATGAAGTGCTGAAAGATGCCTATCTCGGCGTTGACGGAAAGGTCATCGACTATATAGGAACCGACAGACCTGACAGGCACTACGACGAAGAGAAAGACTTCGGCAACAGGCTTCTGATGCCGGGTCTTGTGAATTCGCATACCCATACGCCGATGGTGTTCTTAAGAGGCATCGCGGACGGACTGCCTCTGGATAAATGGCTCAATGAAAGAGTATTCCCTATAGAGGCGAAGCTTACCGCCGAGCAGATCAGGGTATCCAGCTACTATGCCATCCTGGAACTGCTGGCAGGCGGCGTGACCAGTTTCACGGACATGTATTTCTTCCCGGAAGAGACGGCTCAGGCTGTCAAGGATTCCGGGATCAAGGCCAACATAAACAAATACATCCTCTGTTTCGACGATAATCAGACTATAGAGGAAAGCATGATCCCTGCCTCCCTTGATTTCTACAACAAGTATCACAATACCTGTGACGGAAGACTGAAGGTGGATTTCTCCATCCATGCGGAGTATACCAACAAGCCTCACATCGTGAAGGAGTACTCAAGGCTCTGCAAAGAAAACGGCGCGATCATGCACATACATCTTAGCGAATCAAAGAGCGAAGTGGAAGGCTGTATCGAAAGGTATCACAAGACGCCTGTCGAGTGGTTCGAGGAACTGGGGACTTTCGACAGTCCGACCTGCGCGGCCCACGTGGTATGGCCAAGCGACAGCGACCTGGACATCCTGAAGAAACACGGGGTGTCGGTGGTCCACAATCCTTCAAGCAATCTCATGATCGGAAGCGGAATATGTCCGCTGAGAAAGATCCTGGACAAGGGCATCAACGTCGGTCTCGGTACTGACGGCACTGCTTCCAACAACAACCTGAACATGTTCGAGGAGATGCATCTTGCGGCGATCGTGCACAACGGAGTCAACCACGATGCGACGAATATCCAGTCTCATGAAGTGGTGGACATGGCTACGGTCAACGGCGCGAAGCTGCAGGGAAGATTCGATACGGGAGTTCTGAAGGAAGGAAATCTGGCGGACATCATTGCCATCGACATGAGCGCTGTCCATCTGTATCCGGTATTCGATTACCTGTCGATACTGACAAAATCGGTACAGGGTTCCGATGTCTGCATGACCATGGTCGACGGAAAGATCCTGTACGAGGACGGAAAGTATCTGACTCTTGACGAAGACAACATCGTGAAAGAATTCAAAGAAGCCGTCGAAGCATTCTATTAAATCAAAAAAAGGTCGATCAGACCTTTTTTCTTGCGACCAGTACATCCATGCAGTGATGATGCGGTACGCCCGAGGAATGACATTCGAAGACGTATTCGTCCATCCTTTCGAAATACCAGTCGGGATAGTAGGTGAACAGCCTGGCGGTAGGCCACATCTTTTCATATACGTCCCAGTCGGGAGGAAGCGGGATGAACGGCTTGTCCACGAAGACATTGAACCAGTTGATGCCGTTGTCTCTTGTCATCTTCTTGACTTTGTCGAAGAACCAGTCGATCCGATCGTCCGCAAGATACTGTATCGTTCCCGTGGAATAGATGATGTCGAAGGTGTCGTCTATCTCGAAGTCGTTGATGTCGGCGATGAAGGCGTTGACTTCGACGCCGTTTTCTTCAGCCATTTTCTTCGTCTTCCTTATGCCGTTCTCCGTGATGTCGAAAGCGGAAACGGTATATCCCTGCTTCGCCATGAAGACGGCATCCTTTCCTTCTCCGCATCCGATGTCCAGCACCTTTACGTCTTTTGAAGGAGGAACAAGCTTTATCAGTTCATGACACAGCTCCGCAGGTTCAGTGCCCCAGTAATAGCCGTCTCCTTCGTACCATTTTTCATAATTTGTCTTGAGATCCATATCTAAATTATAACCGAAGGAGTTCATTTATCTTTCATATTCAGTTCAGGAAGAGTTCACATTCGTCAAGTAAGATGAAACCCGAAAGGAGGACATATGGCTGAGATATTCCAGAGATTCGAGAAGAAATATCTGCTCGACAGAGAACAGTATCGTAAGATCATCGGACTGATCGAAGGACAAATGATACCCGACAAGTTCTTCAGGACAAGGGTCAATTCGATCTACTATGATACGGACGATGACAGGCTGATAAGAAGATCGATAGAAAAGCCCGAATACAAGGAAAAGCTCAGGATCAGGGCGTATGGCGACGTGAAGCCTGACGACATGATCTACGTGGAGCTCAAGAAGAAATACGACGGCATCGTCTACAAGAGAAGGACGAAAGCCAGGTATCAGGAACTGCTTGAAGACATCTACGGTTGCAGCTTCGAAGACAGACAGATCGGCGAAGAGATAAGATATGCGCTGAAGTACTACGAAAGACTGAAGCCCGCCTGGTTCATCAGCTGCATGCGGACCTCCTATGTCGATAAGGACGACAGGCGTCTGAGGATCACCTTCGATGACGACATGGTGTACAGGAACACCTGCCTGTCGCTGAAGAATGCGACGGAAGACAGAACGATCACGGACAAGATCGTCATGGAACTGAAAGTACCCGGTCCGATGCCGCTG
>JAGACP010000120.1 GCA_017614055.1 Erysipelotrichaceae bacterium
TGATCGCAAAGGCCAAGAAAAAAGGCCTCAAGATCATGATGTGCGTTCCGGGAGCCACCGTTCCTTCATGGCTGTACCATAAGCATCCCGAGATAATGAACGAGGACGAGAGAGGCTACAGACAGCCTTTCGGAGCAAGAAGAGGCCACTGTTACGGCAACGACATCTATCTTGAGAAAGTATATGCTCTGGCAAGGAAGATGGCTGAGCATTACAAAGACGAAGAAGCCATCGTGGCCTGGCAGGTGGAGAACGAGGTCGGACACGAGGGTTCCGACATGTGTTGGTGCGATTCCTGCCGCAGGAAGTTCATAGAGTATCTGAAAGGAAAATATAAAGACATAGACGAACTCAACAGAAGATGGGGAACGTCTTTCTGGACGCAGACCTATTATTCATTCGACGACATACCTTTGCCCAGACCTTCCTTCGTCGCACAGAATCCTTCCCTGAGGCTTGAATGGGAGAGATTCAGAAGCAAGGTGGCCGAGGATTTCATCGCCGGCATGGTGAAGCGCGTCAAAGAGTTCGACAAGGTGCACCCTGTGACTCACGACTTCTGCGGCGGTACCATAAACAAGCACTATGATCCGTTCGCCGTTTCGAAGAGTCTTGATTTCGTCTCCTACAACAACTATCCCGTATGGGGAGGACAGCCTGCCCCGATGTCCGACAGCGATCTTGCCTTCAGCATAGATTTCGCCAGAGGATTCAGAAGAGAAAAGATCTGGGTCACGGAATCCATCATGGGCGCTCAGGGACATAACGATATCGGCTATGCGCCAAGACCCGGGGAAGCGAAGAAGTGGGCCCTTGATTCCCTGAAGCACGGAGTGGAGACGGTCATCTTCTTCAGATACCGCGGCTTCACCAAGGGTGCGGAGCAGTTCTGCTTCGGCATCGTCGATCCGGACAACGAGAAGCGCCGCAGATATTACGAGACGCAGTCGTTCTTCAAAGAGGCTTCGAAGATCGATGTGGAATATCCCAAGGCCGATGCGTGCATGGTGTTCGACTATGACAGCAGGTCTTCAATGACTATACAGAGGCAGTCGGATACGTTCTCCTATCAGAAGGAATGCGAGAAGCTCTACGGACAGCTGTTCAAAAGATCCATGAACTGCGACGTCATCGATTCAGGAGCCGATTTCAGCGGATATAAGCTTGTGATACTGCCGTACATGATCGTCATGTCCGACGGGTTCAAGGAAAGACTGAAGAAATACGTAGAAGAAGGCGGAAAGGTCGTGATGACCCCAAGGACCGCCTGGAAGGACCTCGACAACAATCTCGTCTTCGGAAAGAGGCTCCCTGTGGATCTTACGGATGTCACGGGTTCGATGATCGAGGAGCATGAATCCCTGCTTACGGGACAGTCAAGTCCGTGCGACTTTGAAGGACATGAAGGCACAGGACATGTCTTTGCGGAGATGCTGAAGAAGACCACGGCAAAGACGCTTGTGGACTGGGTCGACAATCCTTTCGGTGATTATGCCGCAGCGACCGTGAATGACTATGGAAAGGGCAGGTGCTACTACCTTGGCTCTTCATTCGATGAGGAAACGCTGACGAAAGTTTTCGAACGTATATTAAGCGATTGAAAATAATATTTAAAAATGATAATATACAAGTGCTGTCCATGTAGCTCAGCTGGATAGAGCATCCGCCTTCTAAGCGGACGGTCAGGGGTTCGAATCCCTTCATGGACGCCACTTGCATATGACACCTGAAAAGGTGTTTTTTATTTTTCATATAAATGCTTGACGTCATGGTATGTATGTGTTATTGTATTAGTGTATTAATACAATAGAAAGGATTTGTTATGACGTGGAAATTTGCTGATGATGTTCCTATCTATCTGCAGATCATCAATATCGTCAAGACCGACATAGTCTCGGGCAGATATCGCAGCAGCGACAAGCTGCCGGCGGTAAGGGACCTGGCCATGGAACTGGGAGTCAATCCCAATACCGTACAGAAGGCTTTTGCGGAACTTGAGAGGCAGGGTCTGGTCCAGAGCGAAAGGACCAGCGGACGCTTCGTCAGTATAGATGACAAGGGTATAGAGGAACTGCGCAAGGATATCAGCGATGCCTATATCGCGGATATGTTTGCGAATCTTAAGAAACTGGGCATGGATGAGAAGATGATCAAAGATGCCGTAAAACATTGGGAGGATAAACAATGATGGAAACGATGGTATGCAAGGACTTATGCAAATACTATGGTTCAGTCAAGGCGCTGGACGGCGTCGATCTGCATCTTGAGGAGGGCAGGATCGTCGGTCTGCTGGGACCTAACGGTTCGGGAAAGACAACGCTGATCAAGCTGGCTTCAAGGCTGCTGGTGCCGACCGGGGGAGAAGTGAGGATCTGCGGAGAGCTTCCTTCACCTGCGACGAAGGCCATGGTTTCATATCTGCCGGACCGCAATTATCTGCCGGACTGGATGAAGACGGGTGAACTGCTGGACATGTATCAGGATTTCTTCGATGATTTCGACAGAGGCAGGGCCGTGAACATGCTCAATGCTCTGAACATCGATCTGAACATGCCGCTGAAGAAGATGTCGAAGGGCACTAAGGAGAAGGTACAGCTGATCCTGACGATGTCGAGACATGCGAAACTGTATCTGCTTGATGAGCCTATCGCCGGGGTAGATCCTGCGGCGAGGGATTTCATCCTGAGGACGATAATATCCAATTATGACGAGAATGCGACGGTTCTTATCTCGACGCATCTGATCGCTGATGTGGAGAATGTGCTGGATGAGGCGATCTTCCTCAAGGAAGGAAAGGTCGTGCTGCATCAGAACGTCGATGAACTGCGTGACACTACGGGCAAGAGCGTCGACGAGTATTTCAGGGAGGTGTTCAAATGTTAGGCAAACTGATCAAATATGATTCCAAGGCGATGTTAAGGAACATGTTCCCGCTGTATGTCGCTCTTACTGTACTGACCCTGGTGTTCTCGCTGATGGTCAGGTTCAACCTTGACAA